>JBOGYB010000081.1:0-6529 GCA_050696555.1 Solirubrobacteraceae bacterium
AGCTCCAAGGCCGCTGCCGAGCTCGTCACCGCTGCCTACCGCCACTCTTTCTTCGCCGACCCCCACGCTCCCCGCGTTGCCACCGCCCGCGCCGGCAACGTCATCGGTGGTGGCGACTTCGGCGCCGAGCGGCTGCTCCCCGACATCTTCAGCGCCGCCTCCTCCGGGGATACGCTGCGTCTGCGCAACCCCCTCGCGGTGCGTCCGTGGCAGCACGTGCTCTCCCCCCTCTCCGGCTACCTCCTGCTTGCGCAATCTCTCTACGAATCCCCCCACCATGCACGCGCCTTTAACTTCGGGCCCGCAGAGAGCGATGCGTGCACGGTGGAAGCGATAGTGCGCCGTGTCTCAGAGCTCCTCCCCTCCCCTGTCTCTTGGGAGGTCGACGAGCAACCGCATCCCCCCGAGACCCCGTTTCTGCGGCTTGACTCCTCGCTTGCGCGGGAACGACTTGGTTGGACTCCAGCTATGGGGCTCGAGCAAGCCCTCGCCGCGACCGTCGCATGGCATCGGACGCTCGGCGAAGGCGGTGACCCACGGGATATCACCCTCACCCAGATCCAAGCCTCCACCCTCGGGCAGGCAGCTCTAGAATGACCACCCCATGACATTCCCTCGCCTCGACCACGCACGCATCCTCGAAAAGCTCATCGGCTCATCGGAACCGTCCATCGCAACCGTGAGCTTCTACCTCGACGACTCCGTCACGCGATGAGCGACTGGTCGGGACGGCGGACGCTCGTGACAGGCGCGGGCGGGTTCATCGGAAGTCACCTCACGGAGCTGCTTGTGAGTCGCGGCGCCGGTGTGCGCGCCTACGTTCACTACAACGCGCGCAACGACTGGGGGAACCTCGAGCTGGTCCCCCCCGATATCCGCAGTGAAATCGAGGTGGTGATGGGGGATATCGGCGACCCGTTCAGTGTCGCCCGGGCAGTGGCGGATTGCGACCAGGTCTTTCATCTCGCTGCCCTGATCGGCATCCCGTACTCCTACATAGCTCCCCACACCTATGTCGAGACGAACATCGTTGGAACCCTAAACGTGCTCGAGGCCGTAAGGGGTAAATCGGGTACACGCCTGGTCCACACATCCACTAGCGAGACTTACGGGACTGCTCGTTACACACCCATCGACGAGGATCATCCCCTACAGGGCCAATCGCCTTACAGCGCCTCCAAGGTCGGCGCCGACAAGATGGTCGAAAGCTACGTGCGCTCATTCGAGATCCCCGCGGCAACACTGCGTCCCTTCAATACCTACGGTCCGCGCCAGTCGCTTCGAGCGGTCATCCCCACCATCGCCGCACAGGCGATGGCAGGGGACGTGGTGCGTTTGGGCTCTCTCTCCCCGGTGCGCGACTTCACGTTCGTCACCGACACCGCCCGTGCCTTCGTCGCGGTGGCGGAGAGCGATGCTGCGCTCGGTGGGACGTTCAATGCCGGCAACGGCAAGGGCATTACGGTGGGCGAGGTCGCCCAGATGATTCTCGAGATACTCGGCTCAAACGCCGGCATCGAGGCGGACGACGCACGGGTGCGTCCCGCGGCCAGTGAGGTCTTCACGCTGCTCGCCGACACGACCGCGATCACTGCCACCACCGGCTGGCAGGCAACGGTGGGTCTGCGCGACGGCCTGGCGCAAACAATCGACTACATCCGCGACCGCCTCCCGCGCCTGAAGCCCGATCTCTACACCGTTTGACCGTTGCATGGAGGTCGTCTACAGCAACTGCTTTGGCGCCCCCGAGCGTGATCTCCTAGTCACCGACGAGCTCCTGGTGGCCGAGGCCGCCTCGAGCGGTGTCGCGACTGTGCTCGCCGACGAGCGCTACGACCCCGATCTCGCGCAAGCGATCAACACGCAGCTGGGAGAGCTCGCCCACTCGTGGGCGACCCTCGCCGGACCAGACCCCACTCTCTGCGACGGCGTCGCGGCCGCCGATCTCGCAGGCGTTGAGGCGCTGGCGAGCTTGCTCCAGCCAGCCGCTCGCGGCGTGCTCGACGCACGGGCGGCGCTCGATTCTCCCTCCCGCGTCACGGTCGCCACTCCAAAGACCTCTGACCCCCGCTTCGACCGGGTCGAGCGCGTCATCGGCGAAGGATTCGCGGCAGCGGCAGGGGTGCCTGTCGATTTGGTCACCGTCGTCGATCCACGCACCGATGCGCTAGTTGCCAAGTACGAGCTAACTCGCAATCCCCCCTTCAGACAGCGGGAGGGCGTCGCGGGGTACGTGCTTGCGAGGGTCACGGCCGCGAGCGTCAACACCCTCAGCCGCCTGCGAGGCCGCAGGCCGGTGCGCGTGCTCGTGTTCGACTATCGCCCTACCACTGCCTTCGCCCGCGTGTACCGTGCCCGCGGCGGCGGGCCTTTCGGCCTCGTGCGCAGTCATTTTGGATCGCGCGATCTCCCGACGATGATCCGCGCGGGCGACCGTGCCCTCACTCCGCTCGGTGGCTCCCGCCTAGCGCCGCGTGATGTGACGATCGAGCAGGCGCTCACCGCCTACGTCGAGCGCCACCGCGACGATCTGCGCGCGCGCTTCATCGTCGCCGGAGTCGATCTTTGGGAGATCGTGGGCGAGCGGATGGTGGAGCTGGCGCTTGACTACGCGAGCTGGATGCACCCCCGACTGGCACGTGTGCGCCGCACGCTGCAGATGGGGCGCGTAGGCGCTGTGCTCGTGCCATTCGAGGGCCCACCCGAAGCTCGCTTGGTGTTGCGCGTCGCACAATCCCTTGGGATACCCACGCTCATGATCAACGATGGCTGGAGAGGCGACGATCACCTGCAGGACGGCATGGACGCCGACCGCGCGCTCGCGTGGTCGAGTGAGATCGCTCACAACTATTTCGGGCGCCGCCGCCACGGGCATCCCACGATCGTCACCGGCAATCCTCGCAACGACGAGGCCCCCATCCGCTCCACCGGGGCGCTCCCGCCGGGTGGCGCGTTGCGCCGTGTCCTAGTCGGTTCCTTCGCCTGCTCGCCCAGCGACCTCAACTGTCGCCGCTCGGACCCCGAGCGCTTCCTGGTGGGGATACTCGAAGGCATCGCCGCGAGCCATCGCGCGCGCGGCGCGCACGTGGTGATCAAGCTCCACCCGGCCGACCGTCCCCAGAGCTACGAATCCCTGCTGGGCGGCTTCCCTGAGCTCGATATCGAGGTTCGTCAAGAGGGAGACGTCCTGGGCCTGTTCGCAGAGGTCGATGTTTACATCACCACGCATTCGACCTCGCTGCTCGAGGCCGCCGCCTTCGGTCTCCCCGTGGTCTACTACCGCGTCAATCAGCAGCGTCTGCACACTCCGTTCTCTCCCTTCTCCGACGATCGCGAGATGGCCGCTCGAACGGCGTCCTGCGCGCGGGAGCTCACCTCTCTGCTCGACGCCTCCGACCGCCTCGCGCTACCAGACGGCGAGGTCCTGACCGCGTGGTTGGAGCGCCATCTCGGACCCGCCGATGGGCACTGCTCCGAGCGTGTAGCGGCGGCCCTCATCGCAGATGCCTTCCCCAAACCCACGCCGACGTCAAGCCCCGGTTGAGCAGCTGCAGGTCTCCTCGGCTTCAGCTGTGGGGGAGGAAGCGGTCGGGCTCCTCCTTGAACTCCGCCACCGCCGCTTCGTAGTCGTCTCGGTTACCGATATCCCGCCAGTGGCCGGCGAAAGGGTAGGTACCGACGGTCTCCCCCCGGTCGATCGCGCGCGACAGCAGATCCGGGAAGTCCACGCGCTCGCCGGGGCCGATGAGCTCGATGATGCGCGGGTCGAACGCGTAGATGCCCATGCTGATCGTGTAGCACAGCACCGGCTTCTCCTCCAGACGCTCGACATGTCCCGCGGGACCCGTATGCACCACCCCGTATTCGACTGCCACCGAGCGCTCCTTCACGGCCATAGTCGCGATCGCGCCAGACTGCTCGTGCACACGCGCGAGGTCCGCGAACTCCAGTGTTGTCAGGATGTCTCCGTTCATCGCCAGGAAAGTCCCCTGCGGGCGCTCGACGTTTCCGAGGGCTCCGGCTGTGCCCAACGGCTCGGCCTCGTAGAGGAAGTTCACCGGGATGCCGTAGTCGCTGTCATGGCGAATCCACGACTCGATCAGCCCTCCCAGATGACCCACCGACACGGTCACCTCCTCGACCCCCGCCGCAACCAGCTGGCGCAAGATCACATCGACGATCGGGCGGTCGGTGAGCGGCATCAGGGGCTTGGGCAACACCGTAGTCAGAGGCGCAAGCCGGCTGCCCAATCCGCCCGCCATGATCACCGCGCGCATCAGGCTGCCTCGCCGTGCGAAACGCGAACCCGCCACTGCTCGAGCACGTCGGCGACGCTCTGGCGTAGGTCGATCGTGGGCTGCCACCCGGTCAGCTGACGCAGTCGTGTGATGTCGGCGACCACGAAGGGGGGATCCTGGGAGCGGCGCAACGAGTCATCGACGCTTATGTCAACCGCGACGCGCGCGCTGGCGAGGAGAGCGTCAACCACCTCCCGCAGAAGCACCGGCCTACCCGAGCCGACATTGACCGGTCCCTGCGCGTCGCTGTTCACAAGCGCCAGGTAGGCATCGGCGAGATCACGCACGTCGAGGAAGTCGCGAACGACCTGGAGGTCCCCAGTGCGCACAGACCCTCCGTTCCCCCTCTCTGCCTCGACTATCTGGTTGGCCCAGCCAGGCACGGGAGCGTCCAACCCCTGGTCTGGTCCCACGAGGTTGAAGCTGCGCGCCCAAATCACCCGTACCCCCCTCGTGAGCGGCGCGAGCAGCGCGGCGTGCTCGAGCATGCACTTCACCGCGCCGTACTCGCTCACCGGCACGGTGGGAGTGCTCTCGGGTACAGGCTCGGGGCCGGCCAGCCCATACTGGCTGGCGGAGCCGGCGACGAGCACGGGTGCGTGAGGCGCCGCCTCGGCTGTCGCCGCGATCACGTTGGAGAGCATCCGCAGCTCGTCCACGATCAGCTCCCACGGATCGCCGGTGTGCCGGCGCCGGCAGGAGGCCAGGTGGACGACCGCACCCGGCCGGTGAGCCGAGAAGACCTGGCGGGCGACCTTCGCCTCGCGCAGATCCCCGCTGAACGTCACCACCCGCAACCCCCGCTCTCGAGCCCGCGCCACCAGGTGCCCCCCCACAAAGCCACCTGCGCCAGTGATGAGGATCGGCTCTCGCATCGCGCGAGCTTAGAGCCTATACCGGGAAATGTGCATTCTCGGGGTGAGCCGTGCCGCCGTCGGAATCCCCGTGCAGCAGCAGATCCAATATGCGCGAAGTCATTCCCTCGACAGTGTGTCGCTCCTGCCAGCGCTCCCGTCCGGCCGCGCCCCAGGCTCCCAGCAGCCCCACAGGGGTTTGCTCTAGCAGCGCACACAGCGCCGTCGCGTCTCCCGGGGGAAACAGACGGCCGGTAACTCCGTCCTCCACCGCCTCGGGGATCCCCGCGAGGCGCGAGGCGATCACCGCCTTGCCGCAAGCCATCGCCTCGAGCACCACGAGAGGGAGGCTCTCGTAGGCCACCGACGGCACCACCACCGCATCGACGGCGTGCAGGTAGGGGCCCAGGTCCTCCACGTGGCCGACGACTGTGACCCGAGATTCGTCCACCTTCGCCATCGCCTCTGGGGGAGGAGTGGCCCCGATGATGACCGCGTGTACGTCATCTGAGGTCTTGGCCATCGCCTCGCACAGCACCGCATGGCCCTTGCCCGGATCTGCCGCTCCCGACACCATCCCGACGAGTCGCCGGCCCGGCTGCGCCAACGCGGCGCGAAGGGCGTTGGCGCTCTCTCTCCCCCCCGGCTCGCGCACCCCGTAAGGGACCTTTCGCCACCGCTCGGCCGGCATCCCCCGCTCAGTGCGCAAACCCTCCCCGACGGCCTCGGTGGCCCCGACGACGACCCGTAGCGAGCGCCACAGGATCGTGTCTACCGCACCCTGCACCCAGGGTCGAGAGTCGCCTCGACTCCAGGGCACCGAGTGAACGCACATCACACGGCGCCTCTGCGGCGCGATTGCGCCCGCGAGGCGCAGCAGATCCGAGCCCGGGTAGCCGCCATTGTTGAGCAACACCACCTCGGCCCCAGTGTCACGCAGCGCCGACCGCAACGAGTGCGCCGACCGCGCCAGAGACAAGGCCCGCCTGGGCATCGAGGGGGCATGCGCGTATGCGTCGCTTGCCACCCTGGTCACCCGAGCCGCAGGCGCCTCCCGTGCGATCGCGTACAACAACTCCTCCTGGGGAGCTAGGAGGTGGGCCTCATGACCTGCCGCGACCGCCGCCGCAACCACCTCGGTGAGGTAGCGCTCAGCGCCGCCCACCCGCGGAGCATCGGTGAGGAAGGCGATGCAACTCACGCCATCGATAACCGCGACGCGATAGCGCGACCCATGTCTCGCACTAGCAGCCGCTCGCCCGGGTCGAGCCAGAGCGCCGCGTATGCCATCCAGTACGCCACCAGCGCTCCCATCCCGATCGCGCCGACCTCGATCGCGCCGTGGGGCTCGGCGAGGATGCGCACAGCCAACAGCGC
>JBOGYB010000082.1:0-6527 GCA_050696555.1 Solirubrobacteraceae bacterium
TGGACCCCACCGAGCGCTGGCTGTGCCCCGCCCTGCCGGTCTCGCATGTGGGGGGCCTCTCGATCCTGGTGCGCTCGGCGATCTATTGCACCACCGCGGTCATCCACGAGCGCTTCGACACCCACAGCGCGCTCACCGCGCTGATGGAGCAGGACATCACGCTTGTCTCGCTCGTCTCCACCACGCTCTCGCGGCTGCTCGACGCCGGCTTGAGCCACCCCCCGCGACTGCGCTACGCGCTCACAGGCGGCGGCCCGGTGCCCGCCGCCCTGATCGACCGTGCCCTCGTAGCCGGTGTGCCGGTGGCCCCCACCTACGGGCTCACAGAGGCCTGCTCGCAGGTCACCACCAACGGTCCCCCCCTCTTCTGCACACGGGTCACCTTCGAGCAGGAGGAGATCCTGGTTGCCGGCCCCACGGTGGCCCCCGCTTCGCTTGCCCCCGACGGTCGCCTGCACACAGGGGACCTCGGGTGTTTCGACGAGCGCGGACACCTGCAGGTCAGCGGCCGCGCCTCCGACACGATCGTCTCGGGTGGGGAGAACGTGTCTCCAACCGAGGTGGAGGAGGTGCTTGAATCGCACCCCTCCGTCTCCGAGGCGGCGGTCGTGGGGCGGGCAAGCGAGCAATGGGGGGAGATGGTGGTGGCGGTTGTCCACCCTCTCCCTCACACCACCGTGGAGGAGGAGGATCTGCGCGCCCACTGCGCCTCCCGGCTTGCCCCGTTCAAGGTGCCCAAGCGTGTCGAGCTCAGCTCCGCACCGCTCCCTCGCACGCGCTCTGGCAAGCTAATGCGCAGGGAGCTATGAAGGGACTCTGAGATGACCGTGGTGCAACCCGAGGAAGAGCACGGAGACGACGCCGCCCGCGAGCATCGTGCGGCCAGTCTCGATCATTGGGAAGAGGCCGCCGCCGGGTGGGTCGCACGGCAGGAGACACTTCGCGACCTCTCCGCCCCTGTCTCCCACTGGATGATCGATGCCGTGGACCCGCAGCCGGGACAGCGCGTGCTCGAGCTCGCCGCGGGCCTGGGGGAGACGGGCTTTCTCGCCGCTGAAATGGTGGCTCCCGTAGGTGGGGTCATCACATCCGACCAAGCCGACGCGATGCTCGACGGTGCCCGCAAACGCGCGGGCGAGCTCGGCCTCACGAACGTAGAGTTCCAGGTCCTCAACGCCGAATGGATCAACCTCCCGGTCGCCTCCGTCGACATCGTCCTCTGCCGCTGGGGCTACATGCTGATGGCCGACCCCCCTTCCGCCCTTGCCGAGACACGGCGGGTGCTGCGCCCCGAAGGCCACGTCGCACTGGCGGTGTGGGACTCGCTGGAGCGCAACCCCTGGGCACTGCACCCCGCCGCGGAGCTCCTCGAGCGCGGTCTCACCAAGCCACCCCCTCCGGGAGCTCCCGGGCCGTTCGCGCTGGGCGACAAGCAACGTGTTCGCCGTCTGCTCGAACAGGCCGGGTTTCAGGAGGCGTGGGTGCAACGGCTCGACCTCACCCAGAAAGTGGCGAGCTTCGACGAGTTCTGGGACACCACGCTCGACCTCTCCCGCAACTTCCACGACGCGGTCCTCTCCCGTCCCGAGCCCGAGATCGCCGACATCCGCGCCTCTCTCGCCAAGCGCCTCGCGGACTTCACCGCCCTCGACGGCTCGATGGAGATTCCGATGAGCACACTTGCCGGAGTAGGTACCGCTTGAGACGACCGTCCCGCGGCGGACTGATCACTGCGGAGTCTCGTCGGATAACCTGCCCCGCATGCTCTACGACGACGACGCCAACCTCACGCTCCTCGGCGGCAAGACCGTCGCCATCATCGGCTACGGCTCCCAGGGCCACGCCCATGCTCTCAACCTGAAGGACTCCGGCGTGTCCGTCGTCGTTGGCCTGCGCCCCGACTCCTCCTCGGTCGAGAAGGCCCGTGCGGAAGGGCTCGAAGTGCTCTCTCCCGTCGAGGCCGCCTCGCGCGCGGAGCTCGTGATGATGCTCGTCCCCGACGAGCTCCACCACCAGGTGTGGGATGAAATCTCCGACGGCATCGCCGAGGGGAACATGCTCCTGTTCGGCCACGGCTTCTCGATCCACTACGGCGAGGTCGTCCCTCCCCCCGGTGTCGACGTGGGAATGGTGGCCCCCAAGGGTCCGGGTCATCTGGTTCGCCGTCAGTTCACCGAGGGCTCGGGCGTCCCCGGTTTGATCGCCGTCGCTCAAGACGCCACGGGCAACGCCCGTGCGCTCGCCCTTGCCTACGCCAAGGGCATCGGTTGCACCCGCGGCGGTGTCATCGAGACCACCTTCAAGGACGAGACCGAGACCGACCTCTTCGGCGAGCAGGCTGTCCTCTGTGGTGGCGCCTCGGAGCTCGTCCAAGCCGGCTTTCAAACGCTGGTCGAGGCTGGGTATGACCCCGAGATGGCCTATTTCGAGTGCCTGCACGAGCTCAAGCTGATCGCCGACCTCATGTACGAGAAGGGACTCGCCGGGATGCGCTACTCGATCTCAAACACCGCCGAGTACGGCGACTACACGCGCGGCAAGCGCGTCATCACCGACGAGACACGCGCCGCGATGCGCCAGATCCTCAAGGAGATCCAGGACGGCGATTTCGCCCGCGAGTGGATCGCCGAGAATCGTGCCGGCCAGGAGAACTTCAAGCGCATGCGCGCCGAGCAGGCCGACACCCAGGTCGAGCATGTAGGCGGCGAGCTGCGCTCGCACATGGACTGGATACAGTCCTCGTTCTAAATGCCGGAGGCCACCCAACTCGTAATACCTGAGCAGATCAAGCCGGCCGACGGGCGCTTTGGCTGCGGGCCCTCCAAGGTGCGGCCCGAGGCGCTTGCGGCGCTTGCCTCAGACGGCGCCGCGATCATGGGCACCTCGCACCGGCAGGCTCCCGTCAAGGGGCTCGTCGGCGAGATCCGTGCCGGGCTCCGCGAGCTCCTCGGTGCGCCCGAGGACTACGAGGTGGCGCTCGGCAACGGTGGCGCCACCGCCTTCTGGGACGCCGCCTCCTTTGGTCTGGTCGAGCGCCGCTCCCTGCATCTCTCCTTTGGTGAGTTCTCGCAGAAGTTCGCCACGGTCACCTCCGACGCACCGTTCCTTCAGGACCCGGTTGTCGTGAGGGCCGACCCCGGCGCCGCTCCCTCCGCCGAGGAGCTCGAGGCCGCGCTTGCCGGACTCGACGGCGATCCGGTCGACGTGCTCGCTTGGGCCCACAACGAGACCTCCACAGGTGTGATGGCCCCGGTGCTGCGACCCGAGGGAGGGGGCGATGCGCTCGTGCTGATCGATGCCACCTCAGGCGCCGGCGGTCTGCCGCTGGATATGACTGAAGCCGACGCCTACTACTTCGCTCCCCAGAAGGCCTTCGCCGCCGACGGTGGGCTGTGGCTTGCCGTGCTCAGCCCCGCGGCCCAGGAGCGCATCGCGAAGATCGCCTCCACCGCACGTTTCACCCCCGCGTTTCTCTCTCTCCCGATCGCCCTCGAGAACTCGCTCAAGGACCAGACCTACAACACCCCCGCGCTCGCCTCCCTGTTCCTGCTCGCCGAGCAGGTCCGTTGGATGCTTGCACTAGGTGGTCTGGACGCCTGTGTCGCGCGTACCCGCGAGTCCTCCTCGCATCTCTACGATTGGGCCGAGCGCAGCTCGTTCGCAACCCCGTTTGTCGCCGCGCCGGCCAACCGCTCGCTTGTCGTCGGCACGATCGACTTCGAGGACACGGTCGACGCCAAGCTGCTCGCCTCCACACTGCGCTCCAACGGCCTCGTCGACGTCGAGCCCTACCGCAAGCTCGGTCGCAACCAGTTGCGCGTCGGCACCTTTCCCGCCGTCGACCCCTCCGATGTGCAGGCGCTCACCGCCTGTATCGACTGGGTAGTTGAAAGGATCTCCGCATGAGCGCCACCGACTCCCACACATCCACGGACGCCCCCGCGGGCGTCCCTGAGCGCTTGAAGGTCCTGGTAAAGGAGAAGGTCGGCGACTCCGGGGTGAGGCTATTGGAAGAGCATTTCGACGTCGACCTCGGCGTCGACTGGTCCGAGCAGGAGCTTGCAGAGAGGATCGGCGCCTACCATGGCATCCTCATCCGCTCCGCCACGAAGATGACCCCCGAGCTGATCGCCAAGGCGACGAATCTGCGGGTCATAGGTCGAGCCGGGGTGGGGGTCGACAACGTCGATGTCCCCTCCGCCACCTCCCGCGGCATCGTTGTCGCCAACGCCCCCCAATCGAACGTCGTCACAGCCGCCGAGCACACGATGGCGATGCTGCTCGCGCTGGCCCGCAACATACCCCAAGCCCACGCCTCGCTCACCTCCGGCAAGTGGGAGCGCTCCAAGTTCTCCGGTGTCGAGCTATACGAGAAGACGCTCGGCATCCTTGGCTTCGGCCGTATCGGCCAGCTCGTCGCCCAACGAGCGCGCGGCTTCAACATGCGCGTCGTCGCCTTCGACCCCTTCGTCTCCGCCGAGCGCTACCGCGAGCTGGGGGTCGAGAAGGCGTCTTCCTCCGACGAGGTTTGCGCGCAGGCCGACTTCCTCACCATCCACCTCCCCAAGACCCCCGAGACCGAAGGGTGGCTCGACGCCTCCCAGTTCGCCAAGATGCGCGACGGTGTGCGCATCCTCAACGTCGCCCGCGGCGGTCTCATCGACGACGCCGCGCTCGAGGATGCGCTCGACTCCGGCAAGGTCGGCGGCGCCGCGCTCGACGTCTTCCCCTCCGAGCCCATCACCGACTACCCGCTCTTCCACGGCTACCCCAATGTCGTCGTCACACCCCATCTGGGCGCCTCCACCGCGGAGGCCACCGACCGCGCCGGCTTCCAGTCCGCAGAGCAGGTCGTGGCGGCTCTCACCGGCGGTGTGGTCTCCACTGCCGTCAACATCCCCTCGGTGGGGGCGGAGGACATGGAGGTGCTCGCTCCCTTCCTCCCGCTAGCCAAAAAGCTTGGTCGTCTCGCCATGGAGCTTGCTGCCGGCTCCTCGGTCGAGCGCATCGAGGCGGCCTGCATGGGTCGCATCGCCGACTTCGACACCCGCATGCTCTCGCTCGCCGTCGTCTCCGGCGCGCTCGAAGGTCGCACAGATCAAGACGTCAACCTCGTCAATGCCCCCACCGTCGCCCAGCAGCGCGGCATCGTGCTGGAGGAGAAGTCGGTCTCCGAGGCCCAGGACTTCAACGAGCTCATCCGCGTCACTGTCGTCGCCGGCGCAGAGAAGGTGGCCGTAGCCGGCACCGGCATCGGCCCCAACCGGGTTCCTCACCTCGTCGAGGTGCAAGGACGTCGCCTGACGATCGAGCTCACCCCGTACGTTTGCGTCTTCCGCTACGCCGACCTCCCGGGCATGATCGGTCGCGTCGGCACTATCTTCGGCGCGCACTCCATCAACATCTCCTCTGCCGCCATTGGCCACACCCCGGATGGCGACGAGGAGCGTCTCGCCGCCATGGTGGTCACCACCGACGCCCCTGTTCCACCCGAGGTCGTCTCGGAGATCGTCGCCTCCGACGGCTTCGTCTCCGGCTGGGCGGTCGTTCTTTAGTACTCTGGCCGCCGATGCAGGCGATTGAAATCACCAAACACGGCGGCCCGGGTGTGCTGAAGGTGTTCGAACGCTCAGACCCTCCGCTGCTTCCCGGGCAGGTCCGCATCGACGTGGCTGCCTGTGGCATCAACTTCGCCGACGTCATGGCCCGCATCGGTGTCTACCCCGACGCCCCCAAGCCTCCGTGCATCGTCGGCTACGAGGTCGCCGGCACGGTCATCGACCTCGGCGAGGGCGTGGAGGAGCTCGAGCACGGCCAGCGCGTTCTTGCCGGCACCAAGTTCAACGGTTACGCCTCCCAGGTGTGCGTCCCGGAGACCGACACGGTCGTCCTCCCGGATCGCCTCACTTTCGAGCAGGGAGCGGCGATCCCCGTCAACTACGCCACCGCCTGGGCCGCCCTCGTGGGCTACGGCTCCATCCAGCCGGGAGAGAAGGTGCTCATCCACTCCGCCGGCGGGGGCGTTGGCATCGCCGCCACCCAGCTTGCTCGTCGCTTCGGCGCCGGTGAGATCTACGGCACCGCCTCTCCCTCCAAGCACGCTCGCATCCGCGAGTTGGGTGTCGACCACGCGCTCGACTACTCCGACGTCCACACCAAAGCCGGGCTTCCAGGCTTCGACATCGTCCTCGACCCCCTCGGGGGCAAGAGCCTGCGCACCTCCTACAACCTGCTTCGCCCCGGCGGCCGTGTCATCGCCTTCGGCGCCTCCGGTGTCGTCTCGGGTGGGAAACGCAATCTCGTCTCCGCGCTTCGCACGGTCACGCGCATGCCCCGCTTCTCACTTATCAAACAGATGTCCGAATCGAAGGCCGTCATCGGTCTGAACATGCTCAGCCTGTGGCAGGACCGTGGCACGCTTCTGCCCTGGATCGAGCCGCTGCGGGAGCTGCTCGACGACGGCACCATCGACCCTGTCATCGCCGCCACCTTCCCCTTCGATCAAGCTGGTGCCGCGCAGAACATGC
>JBOGYB010000083.1:0-6503 GCA_050696555.1 Solirubrobacteraceae bacterium
GCTTCTGGTTCTTCCTTATCAACCAGGTCCAGGGGGGCGGCTCGCGGGTGATGAGCTTCGGCAAGTCCCGCGCGAAGCGGCTGTCGGCCGACTCCCCAAAGATCACCTTCCGTGACGTCGCTGGGGTCGACGAGGCCGTCGAGGAGCTCCATGAGATCAAGGAGTTCCTGGAGAACCCCAAGAAGTTCCAGGCGCTCGGCGCGCGCATACCCACCGGCGTGCTGCTCTACGGCCCTCCCGGCACCGGCAAGACGCTGCTTGCCCGCGCCGTCGCCGGGGAGGCGGGCGTGCCCTTCTTCTCCATCTCGGGCTCCGACTTCGTGGAGATGTTCGTCGGGGTGGGAGCCTCCCGTGTGAGAGATCTCTTCGAGCAGGCAAAGCAGAACTCCCCCTGCATCATCTTCATGGACGAGATCGACGCCGTAGGTCGCCATCGCGGCGCCGGGCTCGGCGGCGGTCACGACGAGCGCGAGCAAACGCTCAATCAGCTGCTCGTCGAGATGGACGGCTTCGAGGCGAAGGACAACATCATCATGATCGCCGCCACCAACCGTCCCGACATCCTCGACCCCGCCCTCTTGCGCCCCGGTCGCTTCGACCGTCAGATCGCCGTGGACCGCCCCGACCGCAAGGGGCGCGCGAAGATCCTGGAGGTCCACACCCGCGGCAAGCCGCTTGCGAAGGTCATCGACATCGACGCGCTCGCCGGCCAAACGCCGGGCTTCACCGGCGCCGACCTCTCGAATCTGATCAACGAGGCCGCTCTTCTCTCCGCCCGCATCGGCAAGCGCGAGATCGGCCAGGAAGAGCTCGAGGAGGGGATCATGCGCGTGATCGCCGGCCCCGAGAAGAAGACCCGCGTCATGTCCTCCAAGGAGCGCCTCATCACCGCCTACCACGAGATGGGCCACGCGATCGTCGGCCACTTCCTGGAGCACTCCGACCCCGTTCACAAGATCTCCGTCATCTCCCGCGGTCAGGCGCTTGGCTACACGATCTCCATGCCCCAGGAGGACCGTTTCCTCACCACTCGCGCGGAGCTCAACGACACGATGGCGATGACTCTCGGAGGGCGCGCCGCCGAGGAGCTCGTGTTCGAGGAGATAACCACCGGCGCCTCCAACGACTTGGAGAAGGTCACAGCCACCGCCAAGCAGATGGTGATGCGCTTCGGTATGTCCGAGAAGCTCGGCCCCCGCGTGTTCGGCCACGAGCACGGTCAACCCTTCCTCGGCAGGGAGTTCTCCTCAGAGCCCGATTACTCCGATGAGATCGCCCGTGAGATCGATGACGAGGTGCGCCGCATCGTGGAGGCCGCCCACCAGCGAGCCAAGAGCATCCTCACGGAGCACAAGGAGCACCTGACTAAGATCTCCGAGGTTCTCGTAAAGCGCGAGACGATCGAGAAGGAAGAGTTCCTCGCTCTGCTCGAAGGTAAGTCAGAGCAGGATGTGTTTGGCGCCGAGGAGCCTCCAGCGCCTGAGTTGCCGATACCGCCGACTCCCGCAGACCGGCCCGGTCGCGAAGCCCCGCGTCCGCTACCTCGCCCCGGCTTGGCTGGTGGCACAGCCGACATGCGTGGGTCCGACCCCAACGGGCCCTCAGTCACCTGAGCTTGTCCTACCGTCTCATGGGGGTCGTCAACGTGACCCCCGACTCGTTCTCTGACGGCGGGCTCTACCTGGACGCGCAGAGCGCTATTGCTCACGGCCTGGATCTGGCAGACCAGGGCGCCCACATCCTCGACATCGGCGGCGAATCCACACGTCCGGGGGCCGACCCGGTTGATGCGCCCACAGAGTTGCATCGGGTCATCCCGGTCATCGCCGGGCTTGCGGAGGCTCTCCCCTCGACACCCACCCCCGCGCAGATCGCGATCGACACCTCGAAGACGGCGGTTGCAGAGAAGGCGCTATGTGCCGGCGCCACCCTTGTGAACGACGTCACCTCCCTTCGCGCCGACCCCTCCATGGCGGGCGTCGTGGCGGCCGCGGCCGCGGATTGTTGTCTCATGCACATGCGGGGAGCGCCACGTACGATGCAACAGTCTCCCTCGTATGAGGACGTCGTCAGCGAGGTCAAGTCGTTCCTCGAAGAGCGACTCTCATTCGCCGTCGCCGAGGGCATCGCGGAGGAGCGCATCCTGCTCGATCCCGGCATCGGCTTCGGTAAGACCCCAGCTCACAACCTCTCGTTGCTGCGCAGACTCGACGAGATCGTCGCGCTCGGGCGTCCGGTTGTGGTGGGCACTTCGCGCAAGAGCTTCCTCGCGGCTATCGCCCGCGCAGGCGATGGTCGCGACGATCGCCTCCCCGGCACCATCGCCACGAATGTGCTCGCGCTGGAGCGCGGCGCCACGGTCTTTCGAGTCCATGATGTCGCACCGCTCGCCGCTGCTCTCGCGGTGGCGGCTGCTACCTTGAGCCCCACGTGACCGCCCATCGGGATGACGAGTTGAGCGACGAGGAGCACCCTGACGAGGATGAGCGCGGGCTCCCGGAGGACCCCGACGAGGAGGGCTACGACGTCGATGACGAGGACGACGAAGAGGGCTTCGAGACCGTTACCATCGAGATCAACGGCCTCTCCCTCTACCCCCACCACGGCGTAACCGAGGCCGAGCGAGAGATCGGCCAGCGCCTGCTCATCGACCTTCGTCTCGACGTCGGCGAGACCGACGCCACCGTCACCGACCGTGTCGAGGACACCGTCGACTACGCCGAGGTCTGTCAACTTGTCGCCCTCGTCGCCCAACAGCGCTCCTACAAGACCTTGGAGCGCCTGTGCTCCGCCATCGCCGACCGCCTACTCGGCGACTTCGAGCTGGATGGTGTCTGGGTGAAGGCCTCCAAGCCCGAGCCCCCGATTCCGCTGCCTGTGGACGATGTCTCCGTGGAGGTTTGGCGGGAGGCCGGGGAGTAGGGGCGTTTTCTGGACCTCCCCTTGACAGATTAGTTAGCAGTCACTAATCTGCTGCGCATGGGTTGGCCACGTAGCCAGGATCGTCGGTGATAGCACGTCTCACAGACCTCGCCGTGGGGCATTCGCGGCGTACGCTGCTCATCTCCGGCGCGGTGTTCCTACTGGCCGCCGCCCTCGGCGGGCCGGTGGTTTCGCTGCTCAAGAGCGAAAACTCCGACTTCCAGGACCCCGCCTCCCAGAACCAGCAGGTGCTGAAGGCGATCGAACACGCCACCCACCAAACCGCCACGTTCGGCCTCGTCGCGCTCGTGCCCAGCAGGGGTGACGCCCGCACCGACCCTGTCGCACAGCGCGAGAGCGCCCGTGTGCTCTCCCTGCTCGCCTCCCAATCCGGTTTCCAGCGGGCGATCGACTATCCAAAGACACACCTCCCGCTGCTCGTCTCCCGCGACGGCCATCTCACGCTCGTGCTCGCCGCCTTCGCCAACCGCGACTACTCCACTCGTGCCGTTGAGCACGTTCGCGCTCGAGTCGCCGGAAGTGGTGTGCGTTTCGGTGGTAACGATGTCGCCTTCAACGAGATCAACAAAACAACCTCCTCCGACCTGCAGCGGGCGGAGATGTTCGCCTTCCCGATCCTCCTCCTGCTCTCCTTCTGGGTCTTTCGCGGCCTCGTCGCTGCCGCTCTCCCGCTGCTCGTGGGGGGATTTGCGATCGTCATCACGTTCCTCTTCCTGCGCCTCATCGACCAGTTCGCAGGGGTGTCCGTGTTCGCCGTCAACCTCGTCACCGGCATGGGTCTCGGGCTCGGCATCGACTACTCCCTGTTCGTCCTCGCCCGCTACCGCGAGGAGCTTGCCTCCGGTGCCGATACCCGCGAGGCACTGCTGCGCACCCTCCAAACTGCCGGGCGTACGGTCCTTTACAGCTCGCTCACGGTCGCCGGCGCGCTTGCCTCGATGCTCGTCTTCCCGATCCGCTTCCTCTACTCGATGGGCATCGGTGGCTCCATCGTCGCGCTCGCCGCCGGGTTCGTGTCGCTGCTCGTGCTCCCCGCCGTGCTCGTGGCGCTCGGACCCCGCATCAACGCGCTCTCTCCTGCCCGTCTACAACGCTCTGCCGCCCGCACCGCCCAATCCTCCGAGCAGGGCGGCTGGTACCGGCTCGCGCGCGGCGTCATGCGCCGGCCTGGACTCATCGCACTGTTCACCGCCGCGCTGCTGCTGCTTGCGGCGATCCCCTCGCTGCGCCTCTCCCTCGCCCCCGCCGACGCCCATGTTCTCCCCTCCTCCTCCGAAGCCCGCCGGGTGGCAGAGACGCTGACACGCGAGTTCCCCGTGGACCCCTCGCAGACGATCACGATCGTCGCGCGGTCGGCGGGTCCCGCGCCGGCCAAGCCGGGTCAACCGGTGACGACTGCCGCGATCACTGCCCCCGTGGCCGCCATTGCCGCACATGCCCGCCGGATCGCCGGCTACCAGGCCACCGAGGGCCCTCCGCGCTACATCGGCGGTGGGGTGTGGGAGATCGAACTGCAACCGCGTGGCACAGATGGCGCACCGGCAAATCAGGCACTCGTCAAGAACCTCCGCACGATCGGTCCTGCGCCCAACCTGCTCGTCGGCGGCGCCACAGCTTGGTTTGTCGACCAGAAGGCCGCCATCTCCGCGCATCTTCCGCTCGCGCTGCTGATCCTCGCGCTTGTTACCGCCGGCTTCTTGTTCCTGATGACCGGCTCGCTGATCCTTCCGGTGGTCGCACTGCTGATGAATCTGCTCACGGTGGCTGTAGCCGCGGGGCTGCTGGTGTTGATCTTCCAAGATGGTCACCTCGGTGGACTGTTCGGCTTCACACCCATCGGGGGCCTCGAGGAGTCAAACCTCGTGCTGCTCTTCATCCTCGCCTTCGCGATGTCCACCGACTACGGGGTATTCCTGTTCGGGCGCATCAAGGAGGCCCACGACCACGGTCGCTCCACACGCGACGCCGTCGCCTATGGGCTCGAGCGCACAGGTCGTCTCGTTACAGCCGCAGCGCTGCTCTTCTGTGTGGCGCTCGGCGCCTTCTCCACCTCGCACATCTTCTTCGTCAAGCAACTCGGCGTCGGTGTCCCGCTGGCCGTCGCCATCGACGCCACGATCGTTCGCGCGCTGCTCGTTCCCGCTCTGATGGGGAGGCTTGGCGAGTTGACATGGTGGGCTCCGCCACCCCTACGCCGTTTTCACACTCGCTTCGGACTGCGCGAGCACGTAGTAGGTGAGCCCGGACGGGCCTGATCCTCCAAGCCACAGCGCAGGTGTGAGAGGGGTTTCCATATAGCGTTCCCTCGCGATGCCCAACCGCAGCGGCCTGATCGGCCTTGGATCGAACGTCGGCGACCGCCGTGCCCAGCTGCAGGCCGCGGTGGATGCCCTCCCCAGAGTCGGGGTCCGCGTGACGGCGGCCTCGTCGGTCTACGACACCGACCCCGTGGGCGAGGTGCCGGATCAGCCGAGCTTCCTCAACGCATGTCTCCTGGTCGAAACCGAGCTGGAGCCACTGGAGCTGCTGGACACGGTCAAGCGTCTGGAGGCGGAGCTTGGGCGCACGGGGGGCACGGTGCGCCACGGGCCGCGCGCGATCGACATCGACATCCTGCTGCTGGGGGAGGTGAAGCTCGTCCACGAGCGGATGACTCTCCCGCACGAGCAGGTACTCGCGCGCCGCTTTGTGCTCATCCCTGCGTTGGAGCTCGACTTCGAGCTCTCCACCCCGGACGGCGAACGTCTCGCTGACGCGCTTGCCGTGCTCCCCGTGAGCGAGGGCGTGCGCTTTGCCGGGCCACCGTTGTCTGTGTAGGCGATAAAACGCTCCACCCTCCCGACAGTCGGGAAGGGATGGCGCCGTGGTGGCGTC
The DNA here is from genome assembly GCA_050696555.1 of Solirubrobacteraceae bacterium. Classification (GTDB taxonomy): domain Bacteria; phylum Actinomycetota; class Thermoleophilia; order Solirubrobacterales; family Solirubrobacteraceae; genus Palsa-744. The sequence continues at coordinate 5,818 of JBOGYB010000083.1, forward strand.
TTACCTGCTGACCCCGCATTACAAGGCGGACACAGGTCCCCGTACGACGTCAACGACCGTAGGAGCACTCATGCAGACACGAACAGCCGGCCTGATCGCCGTACTGGGCACCCTCGCCCTGATAGCGGCGGGCTGCGGTGGCTCGAAATCCTCGAGCTCCACCTCCGCCGCCTCGGCCTACCCGACGGAAACCGAAAAGACCGCAACCACCGCTGCGACCACGACACCCGCCACGACACCGGCAAGTGGGGGCGGTGTGACGGTGGCCGTGAAGCACGCCTCCAAACTCGGCACAATCCTGGCGGTTGGGTCGAAGAAGATGACCGTGTACATGTTCGAGGGCGATAAAGGCACCACATCGAGCTGCACGGGCGCGTGTGCGTCGGTATGGCCCCCCGTCACCACCAGTGGCACCCCCACCACCTCAGGCGCGGCGAGCTCCTCAGACCTGGGCACGATCACTCGCTCAGACGGCACCACCCAGGTGACCTACAAGGGCCACCCGCTGTACTTCTTCGCCAAGGACAAAGACTCGGGTGACGCCTACGGCCAGGGTGTCCACGGCTTCGGCGCCGACTGGTATGTGCTTGCGCCCTCGGGCTCCAAGGTGGACGAGTCCTGAGCGCCGCCGTCACCCACAAAGCCTGAGGCCAAAAAGGCCCGGGGAGGGGCGGGTTGTCAGGGGG
>JBOGYB010000084.1:0-6499 GCA_050696555.1 Solirubrobacteraceae bacterium
ACAGTGGGCGGTACGCGGAGCCGAACGGGATGATCGCGTCGAGCCAGCGGATGGGTGCGAACCCGTCGATCACCGCCGTCGCGATGTGCAGCACGATGAACACCATCGCCAGCAGCGAGACGTTGCGGTGCAGGGAATCCACAATGAATCGTGGCCAGCGAGGCGTGCTCCACCGCCTGACGTCGATGACCCCGAGAACAATCGCGCCACTGAGCAGTATGAGTGCTACCGTGCCGCTCGCGCGCGTCAGATACCAGTAGACGCTCGGACCAGTGCTCGCCAAGATCGCGCTCACGATTCACCCTCTGACTCTGCTGGCCAGTCACCTACACGCACAATTCGATCTTCGTGGTCGGCCAGTCGCGCTGGCAGCCCGAGGTCTGTCAACCATGCGACCGCAGTGGCGCCCTTTACGAGCGTTCCCGTCGTTGCGATGTTCGCCTCCGCGCAGCTCGCCGCGGCGACACTGACGGTACGCCAAGGCGTTCGAGCAGGAGCACCCGTGCGGGGGTCGATGATGTGGTGCATCGTGCGCCCGTCGTGACGCCAGCGCCTGACAGTGGTGCTCGAGGTCGCAAGTCCACCCGAGAGGATCGTGACGGTCTGCCCTGGTGCGTTTGGCTGACTGCGGTGATCGTCGGTGACGCGGATACGCCAACCTTCCGCCGGCGCAGTTCCCGAAGTGGAAATGTCACCGCCGATGCTCACGAGCACGCCACAATCGGCTGCCTGCGCGGCAGCATGAGCCGCACGGTCGGCGGCCCAACCCTTGGCAGTGGCCCCGAGGTCCAGCAGGATTCCCCTCGGCATCCTCACACAGGCGCGCTCGCGGTCAAGCGTGATGGTCTGCCAGCCTGAGAGCCGACGCACCGCGATGGCCTGCGGGCGCACCGTGTTCTCCCTCGACGCGCATTGTGGGGGCACGTCGTCGCTGACAGGTGTCAGCAGTCGCCATTCCCGGTCATATCCGGCCAGCTCCAGGGCGCGGCCGACGGTGGGGTCCACAGCGCCGTCGGTCAGCATGGCGGCGCGCAGCGCGAGCTCGAGCGCGTCCATCAGCAGCCGACCGATCTGGACGGGTCGCCCGTCGTGTGCGTTGACGCGCGAGAGCTCAGAGTCGGCTCGAAAGCGGCTGCACGCAAGGTCGATCGCGTCGAGCTGAAGCTGCACCTCCTCGCGCGCGAGCGTGAGCGCCGCGGGATCGGCGACCTGCAGCACGACGTTTGTGCCGAACGCCTCCCATGTCGTGGAGGCGAGCTTGCTACGGGGAGGGGATTGCGTGCGCGTGTCAGGACCCTCCTGAGACGACTGGCGCCGATTCCTGCGCTGGCGCTGGTTCTTGTGCGGGCGTCGGTTCGGGCGTCGATTCTGGTGTGGGAGCCGATTCCTGTGTCGGGGTTGGTTCGGGTGCGGGTGTGGCTTCTCCCGCAGGCGCCGATTCTTCGCTTGACCCCGCTTCGCTTTTGGATTCGGGTGCGGCTTTTGGAGCCTGGGCTGGCGGTTGTAGCTGACTGCTGGTGCTTGTCGATCCGGTGCTCGAGGACGAACTGGAGTGATGCCGTGTAGCTGCTCCTTTGGTCTTGGCCTGCGGATGGGCGTGGAGCGTTTTGCCTGGGAAGGCGTTGGCTGCCACGTCGGCGAGCACTGCGGTGAGAGTCACGCTGCCGGCGATCAAGAAGCGGTTGATGCGGCTGAGCTTGCGCAGTGCAGCGTCGCGCGCATTGACTGTCCGTGTCTGAGAGTTATGAAAGCGCATTAATGATGGTGAAGATTGTGGGTGTGCAGCCACGGGCCGAATTGGGGAATCAAGAGAATCGCGATCACCACTCCAAGCACGAGGGCGCTCGCAAGTGACAGCACGCGACCAGCGCGACCGTCTGTGACATGGCCTCCGAGGCGTGTGCCGTAGTCAGCTCTCAATCCCTGCAAGAGCGTCGGCAGGTGGCCGAGGACATGGATTGAGGTGAAGGCGATCCAGATGAAAAAACTCACCTTGTGGATCGGCAGCAGCGTGCTGCGCGACTGCGGGCCGACGAACAGCAGAGCGACGCCGCTGACCATGACTGTCACGGTGGAGATGACGACGATCGGGGCGATGAGCCGCAGCGGTGTGGGCGGAGCGCCCCTGCTGCGATAACGCGGATTGCCGGTGTAGTAGCCGACAAACCGATACCCGGTGCTCGCGAGCTTCAACAAGAGCGGCCCGACCAGCACCAAGCCCACGAACAGGTGTACCGACAGCAGCGGCCCGAGTCGAATGATCGTGATGCCGATGACAGCCAGGAGCACGATCAGAACGGCACCCGTGACAGTCGTGAGCAGCTCGTTACCTGTAGTCCCTCCCTGCAAGAGACCCCTGGAGCCGGAGGAGCCCAAAGGGAAGGTATGCGTTTGTGATTGTGGGGAGTCCACTGCGTTTGAGTCTGCGCAGCCATATTAAGGACCGGATAACCGCTCCGTGAGAAAACTCATTGAAAGCCTGTGCAGGGGATACGACGGGCACAGCGACGCCTATCCTGGTGACGATGCAGAACGTCACGGACGGCAAGCAGCGCAAAGAATCGACGTCTCGCACGGGCGGGCGGATGCCAGATCATCCGCCCGCGTCTGCGGTGCCCGCGAACGACTTGTCCGTCGGTGCCCGTGTACTTCTGGTCGAGGACGAGCCCGGAATCGTGGACTTCGTGCAGAGAGGGCTACAGAGCGAAGGCTTCCTCGTAGAGAGCGCGACGGACGGGATCGAGGGTGAGCGGCTGGCGCTGAGCGAGGGCTTTGACGCGATCGTGCTCGACCTGATGCTCCCCGGCCGCAGTGGCCTTGACGTCCTGACCGCTGTGCGACGGGCGAAGCCCAGCGTGCCGGTGATTGTGCTGACCGCGAGGGGTGAGATCGAGGATCGCGTGGCGGGGCTCGACGCCGGCGCGGTCGACTACCTGGTCAAGCCCTTCTCGATGGCGGAGCTCGTGGCGCGTGTGCGTGCGCAAATGCGTGTCTTCGCACAGGCGTCGTCCACGACGCTCAGCGGTGAGGGGATCGAGGTGAACCTGCTCACCCGCAAGGTCTCCCGGGCAGGCAAGGCCGTGCTGCTGTCGAGCACCGAGTTCGAGCTGCTCGTGTACCTGCTTCGACATCAGGGACGGGTGCTTTCGCGTGAGCAGATCCTCAGCTCGGTGTGGGGCTATGAGCACGATCCTCAGACCAACGTTGTGGACGTCTACGTCGGCTACCTGCGACGCAAGCTCGGCGACCCCGATGATCCTGCGCCGATCTGCACGGTGCGCGGCGTCGGCTACCGCCTGGGCAGCACAAACTAAAGGGACATGCGCGCGACTCTCAACCGCCTCCGGGGTATCGGGTTGCGCTGGCGTCTGGCGGGATGGGTCGCAGTCCTGGTCCTCGCCTGTCTTGGGATCGCGTTCGTCGCTGTCTACAGGGGCACAGGGACGCAGGTTCGCCACCAGATCGACACCGAGATCACAGGCGACGCCAACGAGTTCGCTCATAGTCTCGCGCTCGCGAACCCGCGCACACCAAAGCAGGCAGCCGAAGCCGCCACGCGCTACGTTCGCGGGCAGACGTTCAGCGCCAGCTCCACACTGCTGTTCGCGATCGTCCCGGGCGCAGGAGGAACGAGCACCAACCGTCCCGAGCTCTTCCACCGCGAGGCACCTGATCACGACGAGACGGCGGCTGTGCAGGCCCAGGAGAACCGTCTCTCGGCACGCCTGCTGAACGTTGGCGACGGCTACTCCACGCTGCCCCTGCCCGACGTGGGCAACCTGCGCCTGCTCAAGCGCACGATTGACCTTCGAGAGCTCCCGCAACTCGGCCATCGGATCGTCATCGGGGTCGGGGAGCCACTGGCTGCGGTCGCCCGTGCCCAGGAAGGCGTGGCACGCGCGTTCGTGCTCGCCAGCATCCTCGCACTCGCCGGCACGCTGCTCGGGGCCTATCTGATCGGAACACGAATGTCGCGCCCGTTGCGCCGGATGGCGGCCGTCGCCGCACGAGTCGACGCCGGCGACCTGCACCCACGTATCCACAGCTCTGACGGGCAAGGCAACGAGATACGCGTGCTGACAGACGCTTTCAACCACATGCTCGACCGGCTGACCGAGGCATTCGCGGGACAACGCGCATTCGTCGCCGACGCCTCGCATGAGCTGCGCACCCCACTGACCGTGATCCGCGGCCAGCTGGAGGTGCTCGCCGCCCAAGAGAACCCTCCAGGCGATGAGGTACGCCGAGTCGAGGGTCTCCTGCAGGCCGAGATCGCCCGGATCAGCCGCCTGATAGACGACCTGCTGGTACTGGCCAAGAGCGAGCAGACACGATTCCTACGCATCGAGCCGATCGACCTGGCGAGCTTCATAGAGGACCTATGGCACGCCACGACACCGCTCGCCAAACGGCACTTCCAACTCGACCCAGTTCCCCAGGGAACGTTGCTCGGCGATCCCGACAGGCTCGCTCAGGCGTTGCGCAACCTGCTCGCCAACGCGATCGAGCACACCGACCCCGAGCAAGGGCTCGTGCATATGCAAGTGCAGCAAGCGGCCGGTGGACGCATCCGCTTCGTCGTAGAGGACGACGGGCCCGGTATCCCCATCGACCAGCGCGAGCGCGTCTTCGATCGTTTTCACCGCACCGATGCCGCCCGCGACCGGGCCTCCGGCGGCACCGGCCTCGGGCTCGCAATCGTCGATGCGATCGCCAAAGCCCACGAAGGATCAGTGAGAGCAAGCGAGTCCTCCACCGGGGGTGCCCGTATCGAGCTTGAGCTTCCCCGCTTCACAGCCGCACACCCACGAGCACCGGAGGCATCGACATCTTCTGCACGCCCCAACAGCTCCCTCGACGACGGCGAGAGGGCAACGATTGCCCAATAGGCTCTCGAGGACCGATAGGCCGCGCTCGCGCGAGAGTCGCCTCGCCCAACGCCGTCGAGTGGTGCGTCGCCGGCGCGCGATGATCGCGGCGACGCCGGTAGCGCTCCTCGCACTGGTCGCACTGGTCGGCTCGCACAAAGGGACGGATCATCCACGCTCGGCCAGCGTGCCGATCGGGCAAGCATCCAACGCCGTATCCCACAGCTCTCCCAACGGTTTCGTGGTCAGGCGCCTTGCGTTCAGATTGCCCTTCGCGCTACAGGACGCCGCCGCCGTGGCGATCGGGACTGGACGCGGACTGCTGCTTGGCGGCCTTGACGCCGCCGATACCTCGACTGCGACCGTGAGCCTGCTCGACGCAAAAGGCATTCGTCCAGGCGCTTCTCTACCCGAGGCCCAGCATGACGCGCAGGGCACATTCATGGATGGACGGGCCTACGTGTTCGGCGGCGGCCAAGTCAGCTCCTACGACCACATCCTCTCCTATGACCCAGCAACCACGAGCGTGGCCCAAGCGGCAAGCCTGCCCACACCAACCTCCGATGCCGCAGCCGCAGCGATCGCAGGCACCGCATACGTGGTCGGGGGCTACGACGGGCACCGGGCGCTTGGGACGATCGTGGCCTGGCGCCCCGGAGAGCGCCCCGAAGTCGTCGGGCGCCTGCCCTACGGTCTGCGCTACGCCGCACTTGCCGCCAGCGGCGGACGACTGCTGATCGCGGGCGGCTCACGTGGCGAAGCCGCCACCACGGCGATCTTCAGCTTCGACCCGGCTACTCAGAGGGTGCGCCGGCTCGGCAACCTGTCCAATCCGACCACCCACGCCGTGGCGGTCGCGCTGGGCTCCTACGTCTATGTCATGGGAGGCCGAGGCGCCGCGGCGGGCACTCAGAGCGCGGCGATCGTCGCGATCAACCCCACAACCGGCCGGTCAATCACGGTTGGGCGACTGCCACAACCGCTCTCTGACGCGGCTGCGCTGCTCATCAGCGGACGGGTATTGCTGGCCGGTGGGCTTAGTGCGAGCGGACCCGTAGCCTCAGTGTTCGAGCTCACGCCAACAGCTCATTAACACGGCCTGTCAGGGGGCGTGCAGCGTGCTCGCAAACCGTCCGGTCAACGAGTACGGCGGCGCGAGATCCACACCATCGGGGTTGCTGAGAAAGCCCGCGCGTGAGCCCGGCACATGGGTATGGCCGTACTGCCACACGATCCGGTTGCTGTGCGGGTCGACGACGATCACCCGGTCGTTCTTGTCGTCGTTGGCGAGGATGTCCCCATTGGGTAGCGGCAGCGCAAGCGAGGGCTGGTCAAGCGCTTGGCTTCCCGTGGGTTCATAGCGCCACCGCAGCACGCCACTGCTGGTGAAAGTCTCGATTGCGCCAGGATCGGTGTAGTCGACCGAGAGAAACAGACCGGGGCGAACCTCATTGGTATCCGACGGATAGGTGAAGCCTGGTGGATGAGTGTCAAAGACAGGGCGCCCATCAGGAGCAAGCACGTCAAGCCAATCACCATTGATCTCGGTGATCGCCGTCTTGCCTCCCGCCATCGGGAAAGCTCCATTGGGACTGCCGTAGGAGAAACCGAGCTGGTGTTCACAGTCACCC
>JBOGYB010000085.1:0-6483 GCA_050696555.1 Solirubrobacteraceae bacterium
CGCGGCGCCTCACCACGACCTTCTTAGATCGCTCGCTGTTGAGGTGAGGTTGACAGTGCCCGCCTCCAACGAAGCGGGGAGCCGGTCAGCGACGACGGCTCAGTGCGAGTCGAGCGGAAGCTCGTCCACTTCGCGGCGCGTGTCCATGATCCAGCGGATCGCGCACGCGAGCGTGAGCACTCCCCCTCCGATCACGAGGATCAGGCTGGTGGTGACGCCCACTATGGCAAGGGTGATACCGGCGGCCGTAAGCAGTGGCAGTATCGTCGGTCCGGGTAGGTGGATCTCTTCGCCCGCAGGCGGGATCTCGGGATCGAGGGGGCTCACGAGACGTATACCGCGGCCACCACGAAGGTGAGACCGAACATGAACATGCAGATACCCGCCACGATCAGGCCGGTACGGATGTTCTTCTTGGCTAGGCGACGGGTCATCATGACGGCCCGAAGATTACAACTTCACGTCGACGACCATCGCGCAGAAGAGCAGCGCGAGATAGGCCAGCGAGAAGAGGTAGAGCTGTAGTGCGCTACGCCTGTCAGCGCGTCTGTACAGCCGCACCGCGCCTGCGATAAAGCCGAGTCCCAGCAGCAGCGAGGCAGCCAGGTAGACACCCCCGAAGCCCCCGGCGCAGAATGGCAGCTGTGTGAGGGCATAGAGGAGCACGGTGTAGAGCAGGATCTGCCGGCGCGTCTCTGCTTCGCCGCGCACCACCGGGAGCATCGGCACCCCGACCTTCTCGTACTCACCCTTCATCAACAGTGAGAGCGCCCAGAAGTGAGGGGGAGTCCAGAAGAACACGATGAAGAACAAGAGCACCGCGACTCCGCTGACGGAGCCCGTCACCGCTGCCCAGCCGACCAGGGGTGGCACCGCGCCGGCGGCTCCGCCGATAACGATGTTCTGAGGGGTCCGTCGCTTCAGCCAGATCGTGTAGATGAAGACATAGCCGAGGAAGCCGGCGAAGGAGAGGCTCGCGGCGAGCAGGTTGACGGTCAGCGACAGCTCCAAGAACGAGAGTCCGACAAGTACACAGCCGAAAGTAAGCGCCGCGCGCGGCGAGACCCTCCCCGAGGGGACAGGGCGGTCGGCGGTACGCGTCATGTTCGCGTCGATGTCGCGGTCGAACCAGTGGTTCACCGCGCCCGCGCCACCGGCCGAGAGATAGCCACCGAGGCAGGTCAAGGCGATCAGCGCCAGAGATGGATCGCCGGCGATGAGCATCGTCGTGATCGTGGTGAGCAGCAGCAGCGACTGTACCTTGGGCTTTGTCAGCTCCAGGTAGTCGGCGAGTAGCTGCCGCGTTCGCGAGCGGGCGCTCTGCAGCGGCACGGCCACCGCACCGGTGGCCTGCGGGGCGTATCCCGTGGCGGGTGAGCCGTCCATCAACGATCACCCCGCCGACTGCGAGAAGCCTCAATCACGAGCGGAACTCTATCGCTGCGAGGAGCCCGCGGGTCAAACGCCGACTTGTGTAGCCCCGGTGGGCACTGTGGCGCTCCCGGAAGCAGGTGCGCCCGAGCTGCGCTGCTCGATCTCACGCCTGATGTCCTTCATCGGCTCGTAGGAGCGCACCAATGGGACCACGTCGAAGTTATTCGCGGGTGGGGGTGAGGTGGTGAACCACTCCAGCGTGTTCGCCTTCCACGGGTCGGGTCCCGCGATGGCCCCGTGCTTGAGGCTGCGGGTCGCGTTCACGATCGTCACGAGCACTCCTGCGCCGAGGATGAACGACCCGATCGTGGAGATCAGATTGTAGAGCGCGAGGTTGCCCACGTTGTCGTACTCGTACACCCGCCGTGGCATCCCGTCGAGGCCGATCACGTGCTGGATCAGGAACGTCGCAAGGAAGCCGAAGAACATCAGATAGAAGCTCAGCTTGCCGAGACCCTCGTTCATCATCCGACCTGTGATCTTCGGGAACCAGTAGTAGATCGCGGCGAAGATCGTGAACACGGCACCACCCATCAACACGAAATGGATGTGGGCCACCACGAAATAGGTTTCGTTGAGCTGCCAGTCGACCGGGAACACAGCCAGGAACACCCCGGAGATGCCGCCGATTACGAATAGTGCGATGAAACCCGCGCAGAACAGCAAGGGCGTCTTGAATTCGACGGTTCCGTGCCACAGCGTGGCAATCCAGTTGAAGATCTTCACGCCGGTTGGAACAGCGATGAGGAAGGAGCTCAACATCACGAAAACCACCACCGCCGTTGGTATTGGGGCGGTGAACATGTGGTGCGCCCAGGTCAAGAAACCGAGGAATGCGATGGCCACGGTCGAAGCCGCGATCGCCTTGTAACCGAAGATCGGCTTGCGTGCGAACACGGGCAGGATCTCAGACACGATGCCAAAACCTGGCAGCACCATGATGTAGACCTCGGGATGCCCGAAGAACCAGAAGAGGTGCTGCCACAGCAGCGCCGAGCCGCCGCCCGAGGGGTCGAAGAAGTGCGTGCCGAAGTGCCTGTCGGTGAGCAGCATCGTGACCGCGCCGGCGATGACCGGCATCGCAAAGATGATGAGGATCGAATAGGTGAGGATCGCCCACACGAACAGCGGCAGTCGCCCCCAGCTCATCCCGCGTGCGCGCATGTTGGCGATCGTCGCGTAGAAATTGATCGCCCCGAGGATCGAGGAGAGCCCGGTTAGGTGGACCAGGAAGATCCAGGCATCCTGCCCGCCGCCAGGGGAGTAGGTGCTGCTCGACAACGGCACGTAGCTCGTCCAGCCGGCTTCCGGCGGGTTCCAGAAGATCGAGGCGTAGAACACGAGGCCGCCGGCGAGCAGTAGCCAGTACGAGAGGGCATTCAGGCGCGGGTAGGCCATGTCGCGCGCGCCGATCATCAGCGGCACGAAGTAGTTGGCAAGGCCCGCCATCATCGGCACGACGAACAGGAAGATCATCGTGGTGCCGTGCATGGTGAACAGCTGGTTGTAGATCTGTGGCGAGATCAGCGTGTTTTCCGGAAGGCCCAGCTGCAGGCGGATCATCAACGCCTCGACCCCCCCCAACACGAAGAACACGAACGTCGTGACCATGTACATGATCCCGATGCGCTTGTGGTCGGTAGTAGTCATCCAGCTCGTCCAGCCGCGCGGCTCGGGCTTGGCGTCGTGCGCGACGATCTGAGGGATGGGGGCTGCGTAGGTGGCCATGACGCTCTTGACTCCTTAAGGGTTCTGAACCTGTCCGGCGCCGACCTGCTTGGCGAGCTTTGCCCGTGCTACCTGTGCCGCGGCGTTGGCTTCGGAGATTTGCTTCTTCTGCTCGGTGAGCCACGCTTCGAACTGAACGGGTGGAACGGCCTTCACCGTGGCGATCATGCGCGCGTGCCCCCGTCCGCAGATAAGCGCGCACTGGCCGCGGTAGACGCCTGGCTTTGCGATCTTGAACCACGTGTAGTTGTGGTAGCCGGGCACCGCTTGGAACTTGCCGCCGAGTTGTGGTACCCACCACGAGTGCACGACGTCTGCCGAGACGATGTCAAGCGAAACGGTTGTGTTCGTGGGCACCACCATTTCCTCGTAGGAGTAGGGCGCGCCGAGCCCGTCGGCTTCAGTGGCGCCCGGGTAGACGTACTCCCACACGAACTGGCGGCCAACCACTGTGACGTGCAGCGCCTTGCCGTCGGGGGGCAGCCTGCGCTCAGTGCTTGCATACGCGCGCGCCTCCTTATCGCTGACTAGCGTCGAGCCTTCCGGTCCCGAGTTGGGTGGGTTCTGGATCGAAGAGAGCTTGGCGAAGGTCAGCACGGCCAGTGCCAGCAGGATGACCGCGGCTCCGAGTGTCCAACCGATCTCCAAGCGCGTGTTGCCGCGAATCTGCGCCGCGACGGCACCCTTGCGTGCGCGGAAGCGCCACAGCGCATATCCGAGCGCTCCCTCGACGAGCACGAAGATCACGAGCGCCACATAGAGCGTGATCTTGTAGAGGTTGTCGATCTCGTCGGCGTTCGGCGACCCGCCCGACTGAGGGGTGAAGAACGCGAGCGGTGTGGCGAGGAGGTGATTCAAGGCGGGCGGGATTCTATTCACGCGCGGGCGGAACGCGCTTCAACGCCCCGAGAAGTCCGCCGGACGCTTCTGAAGGAAGGCGCTCACACCCTCCACGAAGTCGTCGGTGCCCACCATCTCCTGCTGCAGGGTGGCCTCCAGCTCGAGTTGCTCGCCCATGTTCGCGTAGATCTGCCGGTTGAGCTCGCGCTTGGTGGCAGCGTAGGCGCGCGTTGGACCTGTCGCCAGACGCGCCACGAGCGCGGCGCTCTGCACGATGAGATCGCCGTCCGGGTGCACACCGTTGACAAGTCCCCACTCGAGCGCCCGTGCCGCGGAGATGCGCTCGCCGAGCATCATCATCTCGCTCGCACGGGCCAGACCGACGCGGGACGGGACGAACAATGAGGAGCCTCCGTCCGCCACCAGGCCGATGTTGACGAAGGCGAGCAGGAAGTAGGCGCTCTCAGCGGCGAGCACCAGATCGCAGCACAGCGCCAACGAGCAGCCGATGCCCACCGCGGGTCCGTTCACCGCCGCCACAACCGGCTTCTCCATGTCGCGGATCGCATGCATGATGGGGTGGTAGCGCTGGGTGAGCACCTTGTAGACGTTGGGCCGTCCCTCGGGGGTGAGGTCGTCGCCACTGATGTCTCTGAGGTCCGCCCCCGATGAGAATGCGCGTCCCGCGCCGGTGATGCGAACGGCGCGCACGGAGTCGTCCTGGGCCACCGCATTCAACGCCGCGAGCATGTCTTCTCCGAACTGCTTGTTCCAGGCATTGAGCGCCTCGGGTCGGTTGAGCTCGATTGTGGCTGCTCCGTCGCCGACGGTGAAGTTGACTGTGTCTAGTTGCATATCGCGGGAAGTTTATGGTGTAGGGATGACCAGGCCGGTTGTGGGCATATGCACGGCGCTCGAGCGAGCCCGTTGGGGACTGTGGGATCAAGAGGCTGTTCTGCTCGCTCGCAGTTATGTCGAAGCCGTGCAACGCGCGGGTGCGCTCGTCGTGATGGTGCCCCCCGACACGGGGTTGCTCGACGATCCCGGTGAGCTACTGGATCTACTCGACGGCTTGGTGCTCGCCGGAGGAGCGGACATCGACCCGGCTAGCTACGGTGAGCAGGCGCACACGGAGACGGTGGACACCGTTCCCGAGCGCGACCGCTTCGAGATAGCGCTCGTCCGTGCCGCGATCGAGCGCGATCTGCCGGTGCTGGGGATATGTCGTGGGATGCAGCTCATCAACGTTGCTTATGGGGGTACGCTGCTGCAGCACCTACCCGAGCTCTTCGGTCATCACGAACATCTGCGCGTGGCAGGTACGTTCGATGGCGCCGACCACGACGTCGAGCTGATCGAGGGTACGCTCGCGGCGTGCGCGGCAGGCGAGACACATCACGCCACCAAGTCTCATCACCACCAGGGTGTGGACCGGCTGGGGGAGGGGCTCCAGATAAGTGGATGTTCGGCCATGGATGGGCTACCCGAGGCGATCGAGATGCCTAACCGCCGGTTCGTGCTCGGTGTCCAATGGCATCCCGAGGCTGACGAGGGAAGCCGTGTGGTGAGCGCACTTGTGGCCGAGGCGACGTCTCACATGCGCGAGCGCGTGGTTGAGCAAGACGCCGCAGAGCCGGTCTCCTGATCGGACGCGCCCGCACTCCTGCATATACTCCTCGCCCCGTGCGGTGGTCTAGGGCGATCAGAGGAGCCGCCTGGGGCGTAGTTGCCGCAGGGGTGCTGGCGCCGCTGGTGCGCAAGCGCGTTTCCACCCCCCCGATCATGGCCCAAACCGTGGCGTTTACCGCGCCCGTGGGCCTGTGTGTGGCGGTGCGTCGCTCTCGCACGCGGGACGTGGCGGTGTGCTGTCTGCAGATGTGGGCTTATCTGGCCGCCTACAAGGCGCCCCATGACGACGAGGATGCGCAGGAGGAGCGGGTGCTCGTGGACTACCCGATCGCGGTTGATCGTGCGTTGGGTCTTGGAGAGCTACCCACGGTGCGTTTGCAGCGACGCCTCGCTAGAGGGCAGTGGCGAATGGGCGATCGCGTACTCGTGTGGGCGCACTGGCTATGGTTCATGGTGCCCCACGGAACGCTCGTGTACATCATGCTGCGCCACCGCTCTCGCTTCGAGCGTTCGGCGGTGATGACCTATGCCGTGTTCGACATTGGCGCGATGGTGTATTGGGTACTGCCCACGGCGCCGCCCTGGTATGCCGCCGCGCACGGGGGTCGCGGAGGCGATTTCAACGGGCGCCTGCTGGAGCGGGAGGACTTCGATGGGGTCTCGCACGACATCGCCCCCACCGCCCCGTCTTCCACCAATCGCGCCGCAATCGCGGCGTGCGCGATACCCGACGCGGTCTCGCACGACATCGCCGTGCGGCGCATGATGGTGGAGTATGGGGAGTATTTCTGGAAAGACGGCTGGGGCCCCCTTTACAGTGTTCTTGGAGGAAATCCCTTGGCCGCGATGCCT
>JBOGYB010000086.1:0-6477 GCA_050696555.1 Solirubrobacteraceae bacterium
GTGGTGGCTGTAGCGATTTTCCGTCCTGTCCAGATCCCCCACTTTGTCACCCACGGCGGTACCGGTGGCACGGCGGCGCCGGGGACGCACACCGCTACACCGTCGGCGACGACGAGCGGTGCGACCGCGGTCGAGTTGCCCAACGGGGTGATCGCCCTCTTCTTCCTGCTCTCGCTGTTGTTGCTGGTGGGGGTGCGGGTGGTGGCGCGTAGCCTGCACGAGCGCCGCCCGTTGGGAGCGTTTCGTGACGGGGGGCGCCGGGAGCGCAGTGTGTTGATCGTGGGCGCGGGCGACGGGGGGAGGCTGGTGTTGCGTGAGATCCTGCGCAACCGTGAGCTCGGCTTGAGTCCCGTGGGCTTTGTGGACGACGATGTGCGCAAGCGGGGCTTGCGCATCGACGGGGTGCCGGTGAGAGGGAACACCGAAGGCGACCTGCCGCGCATCCTCGACGAGGCGGAGCCGGACGAAGTGATCATCGCGATCCCCTCCGCCCCGGGTGTCACGCGCGCGCGAGTGGTGCGTGAGTGCCGTAGGCGGTCGGTGCCTGTGCGCACGCTTCCCACCGTGTTCGAGCTGCTTCAGATTCAGTCCCCCCCAGCCCCTGGCACGATTTCCCGTCAGGTGCGCGAGGTGCGCGTGGAGGACGTGCTCGGCCGCGAGCCCGTGTTGATGGAGCTCGACACGGTTGGCGCCTACCTCGCGGGCGAGACTGTGCTCGTCACCGGCGCAGGCGGTTCGATCGGCTCCGAGCTGTGCCGCCAGATCGCCCACGTTGGTCCCCGGCGGATCGTGCTGCTCGACCACGCCGAGGACAACCTCTTTCAAATCGAGCGCGAGTTGCACGATGAGCGTCACGTGCAGCCTTCCCTGCTTGCCTCGGTGCTTGCGGACTGCAAGGAGGAGGAGCGCATGCGGGAGGTGTTCGCCGAGCATCGCCCTACGGTGGTGTTCCACGCCGCCGCCTACAAGCATGTTGGCTTGATGGAGTCGAACCCGGTGGAGGCGGTGCGCAACAACGCGATCGCCACGCGTGTGGTGGCCCGGGTGGCGGGGGAGATGGGGGTGGGTCGGTTCGTGCTCGTGTCCACCGATAAGGCGGTCGCTCCTGCCACCGTCATGGGCGCGTCGAAGGCGCTTGCGGAGTTCGCGTTGGAGGGCGCCACCGCGCGCTTCCACGGCACCCGTTATGCGGCGGTGCGCTTCGGCAACGTGCTCGGCTCCTCGGGGAGCGTGGTGCCGATCTTCCGCCGCCAGATCGAGCGGGGTGGGCCGGTGACCGTCACCGACGAGCGTATGACCCGTTATTTCATGACGATCCCCGAGGCGGTGCAGCTGATCATCCGCTCGGGCTCGCTCGCCTCCGGCGGCGGAGGCAAAGGCGCCGACGTATTCGTGCTCGACATGGGTGAACCGGTGAGGATCGTGGATCTCGCACGCGCGATGATCGAGCTCTCAGGTCTCGACCCCGATCACGACGTGGAGGTCGAGATCGTGGGTAGGCGCCCGGGTGAGAAGCTCACCGAGGAGTTGTTCAATCGCTACGAGCAGTCACGACCGACGGCGGCGGAGAAGATAATGCTCGCCGAGCGCGAGCCGCTCGCGCCGGAGACGGTGGAGGCCATGTTCGACGAGATCGTGCTGCTCGTGCTGGAGGGGGATGCGGCCCGCCTCGCCGCCAGAGTGTCGGAGCTCTCGGCTGTACGGGCAGAGCTCTCCGAGTCGGTGTCGGGGCATGGTAGGGATGGGGGCGAGGGGGATGAGTCCGTACCCTCCGATGAGGATGCGCAGGAGGGGCACGGTAACCGCCGCGATGCGCCTGCCACCCTCATAGACTCCCCGGATCGATGAATCTCGCACGCTCCCCCTCCGCACGCCCGCGATGTCGATAGGAATCCCCCTGAACGCCCTCCCGTCGGCGCTGTCGATCTCGAACACGTTTACGAAGGTGGGCGCGATTGCGGCCTTCGCGGCGTTGCTGGGGATCGCGGTGCTCTCGCTGCTCGTGTTCTCCCAGGCACGCGAGATAAAGCGGTTGCGCGAGTGGGCCGGGCGCGCGCCGGAGCGGGCAGTCGAGATGGAGCAGCGCGTAAGCGCTGACGCCGCTGCTCGCCTGCAGCGGGGACCCACTCCCCCGGTTGCCACGGGTGCGCGTGTGGTGCCGCGTAAGACCCCGCTTGTGAGCGCACCAGTGTCCACTGCCGTGAACGCGACCGCCTCAGCAGCGGTTCCGGCCGCGGGGACTCCCTCCGCGTCGGCTGTTGCGGCTGCGCCCCAAGCCACCGCGGCGCCGGTTGCGCCAGATGCGAACACCACCCCCGTGGCATCCGGCGCCGTCGAGCCAGAGACCGAGGGGCCAGAGACCGAGGCATCTCTACAGACGCCCGTTGGGGCGGCCGAGCCCTCCGCTCCCACCGACGCCAAGCCCGATCCGGTGGAAGCTGTGCCGGTCTCTTCGGAAGCGCCGGCGGGCGTGGACGCGGCAGCGATCTCGCCTGCTGCTTCGCAGGAGTCGCAGGCGCCCGATAGTGAAGCCCCCGCTCCCGCGACGGCAGCCGCGGTGGCTCGCTCGCCGCTGCCGCCGTCCCCGTCGGCCCCCTCGCCTCCGGCTGATCGGCTATCCACCGTCCCTTCAACGGATGCGCAGGCGCCCCAGCGTCCCGCCTCCGCTCGACCGCCCGCCCCGGTGGCAGCGGCACGGCGACCGCCTTCGCGCACGGTGGCTGTTGCCGGGGTCCCGCCCCGCGCGCCCGCGCCGCGGTCCGCGGGTGTCCTGAGAGGCCAGTCGCCCCCGTCCCCGCGCGCGAGCGGATCGACCGCCCCCGCGAGTGGACCAAGGTACTTCAAGCAGGAAAGCTCGCCCGCACGTGCGGTAGTACTGGTTGTGGGGGGGCTGATCGTGGTGGTGCTGGCACTCGTGTTCGCCGTGTCGGCCTTGAAAGGGGGTAGCGGCTCCCCTACGGCCTCAACGCCCACGCAGAGCTCGGTGAGCCAGTCCTCGGGAACCCATAAGAGCGCTCGAGTGAACGTGTCCAACCCGACGGACACCACGGTGACGGTACTCAACGGCACCGGTACGGCGGGCCTCGCCCATCACCTCGCGTCCGACTTGCAGCAGGACGGGTATTCGCAAGCCGCGGCATCCTCCGCCGTGCCCCAGGGAACGCATCCGACGACGGTGGTGGAGTACGCCCACGGCTATCGTGCCGACGCCCAGGCCGTGGCACGCGCGCTCAACGTCGCTCAGGTTCAACCGATCGACAGCTCCACCGCCGCGCTGGCGGGCTCGGGAACGGTCGTGGTGCTCGCGGGTGCCGATCAAGCCGCGCTGCTCGGAGGTGGGGCTGCCCAGAGCCAAGGCGAACCGGCGGCGGCGCCATGAGAAGGCCTTGAGCGCCTCCGGCGCGTCGCCCGCCCCCGCGGACGATCGAGGGGGCTTTCTCGACATTCCCGCGCGCTCGGTAAAGCCGCGCGAGCGGGGTATAACGCACGTGATCGACCGCGGGCTGTCCGTAGCGGCCGTCGAGGGCTTGATGGAGACGGCGGGAGACAGCGTTGACATCGTCAAGCTCGGGTGGGGCACGGCGCTTGTGACCGCCAACCTCAAGCCGAAGCTGGAGTGCTACTTAGCGCACGGCATCCCCGTAGTGCTCGGCGGAACGCTCACCGAGATCGCAATCAAGCAGGGCCGCGTGGAGGGACTTGTGGCGTGGCTGCGCGAGCTGGGGTTGCGCCACGTGGAGATATCCGACGGCACGATCGCGCTCGAGCCGGAGGTCAAGACCCACCTTATCCGGCAGCTTGCGGCGCACTTCACGGTGCTCTCGGAGGTGGGAAGCAAGGACACCGACTTCATCATGGCGCCGTACGTGTGGGTGGAGCAGATCGAACGCGATCTGGAAGCCGGCGCTTGGAAGGTGATCGCCGAGGCGCGGGAGTCGGGGACCGCTGGTATCTACCGCGCCGACGGTGAGGTACGCACAGGCTTGATCGACGAGATCGTGCACGCGATCGACGCCGACCGGATGATCTTCGAGGCGCCGCTGCGCGAGCAGCAGGTGTGGCTGCTCAAGCACCTCGGTGGGGAGTGCAATCTGGGCAACATCGCGCCCGATGACGTGCTTTCGCTCGAGACGCTGCGGCTCGGGCTGCGCTCGGACACGGTCGAGAGCTTCGCCCGGGACGGCGGCACTTGAGCGACGCGAGCGAGCGCTTGGCGCGGATCGTGTTCGCGCTGCTCGTGCTTGCATGCTTCGCTGCGTTCGTGGTGACTCAGCGGCTCAAGCACACGCCCACGCTTGTGCAGGACTTCAAAATGGACCCCACTTTCACGCCGGGGTCGGCCGGCCCCCATGAGCTAGAGGCGATCTCGTTCGAGCTCACCAAGGCCGACAGGGTGACGGTGACCGTCGTGAGCTCGTCGGGAGAGAACGTGGCGACGCTCGTTCGCGATCGGCCCGTGGCTCGCTACAAACGGCTCTCGCTTCGGTGGAGCGGGCGGGAGGGGATCGCCGACGGTTACACCGTGCTTGTCAGCCCGCACGGGTATCGGAGTCTCTTCGCCACCCTCCGTGGCCCGATTGCTCCTCCCGGCGAATACCACGTCCGTGTGAGCCTGCGCGAGCAGAAACGCACGATCCCCTCGAACCGCGACTTCAGGCTGGTGGGGCGATGATCGCCGTCACCCTGCCGAGCTTCGGAGTGCTGGCGGGCACATTCGCGGGGGCTTTGGTGGCGATCGGCGCGCTAACAGTGTTGATGCGCCGCAGCCCCGAGGCGTTCCCGCTGCTCGCGCTGCTCGCGCTGCCATTCCGTCTGCCGATCTCCGCGGATGGCCGCACGGTGAACTTGCTGCTGCCGCTTTACGCGGTGGTGGCAGCGGGCACTCTCGCCCATCTTCTCCCGCGCGTGCTCGGCCGGGGCGGCGCCTACCGCTCCGGGCGCCCTGCGATGGCCCTCGACTGGCTGCTGGGTGCAGCGGTTGTGCTTTATGTGCTGCAGACGAGCTATTCCGCCGATGCCTCGAAGGCGGCGCAGAACATCGCGTTCTTCTACCTGCCGTTCGGGTTGCTGTATGTGCTGATGCGCGAGGCGCCTTGGACGCCGCGCCTTGTGAGGCGCAGCTTGGCGGTAGTCGTGAGCTTGGCGGTGGTGTTCGCGGGGGTGGGCTTCGTGGAGTACGCGCGCAAAGCGCTCTTTCTCAACCCGAAGGTTGTGCAGGCCAACGAATTCGGCAACTACTTCCGAGTCAACTCCCTGTTCTTCGATCCGAGCATCTACGGACGCTTTCTCGCGCTCGTGACGATCGCTGTCACCACGGTGGTGCTGTGGGGCGGAAGGCGGCGTGAGCAGCTGATCGGCGCAGGGGTACTGGTCTGGCTGCTGGTGGGGCTCATGACGAGTTTCTCGCAATCGAGCATCGCGGCGCTGCTGCTGGGATTGGCGGTGCTCGCCGCGTGGCGCTGGGATGTGCGTAGCACTGTGTATGTAGCGGTGGCGGTGGCGTCGATTGCCGCGGTTGTGGTGGCGACGGCGCCGGCAGGACTGCACTTCGGCGTAAACGGGTCGGGGGGGTCGGCGAACAACGCGACTAGCGGGCGGGCGAAACTTGTGTCAGGAGGGCTCGAGCTTTTCGCCGATCGCCCGCTGCAGGGCTTCGGCTCGGGGTCCTTCGAAGTCGAGTACAAGCGCCGCGGCGATGGCACCGCGCAGAACGCCACATCTGCGTCGCACACGATCCCTGTGACAGTGGCGGCAGAGCAGGGGATCGTGGGGCTTGCGCTGTACCTGGCTTTGGTCGTGGTGGCCTTCCTCACACTGTTCTCGGGTGCAGGGCGCTCCCCGCCGAGGATCGCGATAGCGGGGTGCTTCGCGGCGCTCGTGCTGCACACGTGGGTGTACGCCGACTTCCTCGAGGACCCGCTCACCTGGACTCTGCTTGGCGTGGGTGTGGCACTGCTTCCCGTGGATCGGGGGGGCGTGTCCCGCGCGCTCGTGCGGAGGGTGGGCACTCGTCCCACGAGTGCCTCCGCCGTGCCTGGAGGGTAGGTTCGTGCGCGACTACCTGAAGCGGTTGGTGACGACCGGAGCGGCGTACCAGGCGGCGGAAATCTTTGCGAAGGCGCTCGCGGTTGTGACGTTGCCGCTGTACACCCGGCACGTGTCGACCGCGGCCTATGGCGCTTACAACACACTGCTGACGTCGGTGATCCTATTCAGCATCTTCCTACGCCTTGGTGTGGGAGAGGCGTTCGTGCGCTTCTATTTCAACGACGCCGACGAGCAACGCCGCATTCGCATCGCACGCACTGCCACGGCTACCGTTGCGTGGACCACGACGGTCGCAGGGCTGGCCGCTGTGGCCCTCTCCTCTCAGCTCTCCAAGTTGATCCTTGGTTTCGACGACCCACTCCTGATGGACTGCGCGATTCTCGGGCTGTGGGCGTTCACCAACATCGAGATGGCCTACGCGCAGCTGCG
>JBOGYB010000087.1:0-6473 GCA_050696555.1 Solirubrobacteraceae bacterium
GTTGTATCCCACCTGCATGCACCAATCCCGTTGGAGGTCATGCGCTTCGGCTGTCACACAACGCTCACCTCACTCGGGGAGGCGAAGTTGCGTGACGTCCCACCCAGCCCAGAGGGCAACCTGATCGCAGACTATCTCGGTCCTATGGACGACCCAGGTGAGTTGGCCTCCCGCCTGTCGACCACGCCGGGAGTAGTGGACCACGGACTATTTTCACCCAAGCTGGTGAGCGACATCCTGATCGCCGGCCCCTCGGGGATCGAGCACCGCAAGCTGAAAGGAGCAAAGCCATGACTGATACCCACATGGATGGCGCAACCGTAAGGTCATCCGTGGCGCTTGTGACGGGCGCATCCAGCGGGATCGGAGAGGCAACCGCCCGCCGACTCGCCCGCATCCCGGGCACACACATAGTGCTCGTCGCACGCCGCGAGGAACACCTACAGGCCCTCGCGTCGTCGCTGGGCGAGCGGGCGAGCTATGTCGCCGTCGATCTGCTCGACAGGGACGCCCCCGAGCGCATCCACACACACATGCGTGAGCGCCACGGACAACTCGATCTGCTCGTCAACAACGCCGGCGCCGCGTGGCGAGCGACGTTCGGCGAGGGTGGCTATGAGAACGTGAGGCGTACGATGGCGATCAACTTCGACGCACAGGTTCGCCTCACCGAGGAGCTCCTTCCGCTGCTGCGCGCGAGCTCCCCCGGCTCGATAGTCAACGTCGCAAGTACCGCGGGGCGGGTAGCGCGCGCCGGGTCTGGCGCCTACAGCGCATCGAAGTTCGCCCTCATCGGCTGGTCGGACTCGCTGTGGGCCGAGGAGCGCGCGCACGGCGTGCACGTCGGCCTCGTGCTCCCTGGCTTCATCTCCACCGAGGGATTCCCGCAGGCGGAGCTCACCGCGCGACCGCTCACCCGCTGGATCGTCTCCACCCCCGAGAAGGCGGCGGAGGCGATCTACCAGGCAGGAGTGGAGAGGCGTCCCGAGCGCTACGTCCCGCGACCGTATTTCCTCGCTGCCGCACTGCGCATCCTGGCACCCGCACTCATGCGCCGCGCGCTCGGGGGTGGGGCGGCTCGCGTGATGACCACCACCACCGGTGCGGACATGGCCGAGCGCGAGCGCGCCGAGATCTAGCCGCTAATAGCCGTCCGCCGTACCGGCTTGGCTGGATCGTGCGGCGGTCGCCTCGTGCCCGGCGGCACGCAGCACGAATGCCAGGGCGCACATCACGGTCCCGCGCGCGAGCAGCACGATCGCGATCACCACCACAAACGTGGCGACGCCGAACTTCGGCCAGGCCACGATTAGTATTCCGGCGGCAAGGTCGACGAGCCCCCACAGGATCATCCAGCCGCGCCCCCCCACCGCGTAGGCGGCGGCGTAGAGACGCATCATGCCCACGATCACCAGGTAGATGCCGAATGCGAGGGCCACTACCTGAACCGTCCCGCCGGGATGGCGGATGACGATGATGCCGGCGATACCCGCCACCGCGGCGCTTAGCAGCAGCGCACCCCGGGAGCGCTCGCTTTCCCCGAAGGCAAGCGCGATCTGCACTAGCGCGGCAACCAACAGGTATACGCCGAAAATGATGGCGATCGTTTCAAGCGTCGGGCCGGGATAGGCGAGCGCGAGTATCCCTACCGCAATCGAGACGAGCCCAAGCAGGAGAGCTATCCACCACAACCGGCCTACCTCTTCCAGAGACTCCAACTGCGGCTCGCGCCCGAAAGGGTCGCTCTGCGCTTCGCCGGTGGACATGCGCTGAATTTGACACGATCGCCGCGCGCGGGCAAGGGTGTGCGCAGGTGGATCGCGGTAGCGTGCACCCACCGGAGCGCCGGCGCAATCGAGATCGCCGGCAACCGGGTTTCAGCGTTGGGCGGGTCTCAGACGTAGAAACACCATACGTAGAAACACGTATCGGGGCGTGCGGCGTTACACGGTTACCCGCAAGAACGCGCGGGCGTAGGCTCCCGTGGCGTGAGTCTTGCGGTGGTTTCCGGATTGACGGTTTACGCGATGGTGACCACTGTGGCGGCCACCTCGCTCGTGGCGCTCACGATGCGCATGAAGGGCCAGAGCCTCGAGGTGAGCCGGGAGCTGAGAGATTCGCGCCGCAGGATTGTGCTGAGTGTCGAGGACGAGCGCAGGCGCCTGGAGCGCGATCTACACGACGGAGCCCAGCAGCGTCTGATCGCGCTACGCATCCAACTCGGCTTGGCGGCCGAGTTGGTCGCTCAGGAGCCACAGGCGAGCAGCCGCCTGCTGAGCGAGCTAGCGTGCGAGGCGCAGGGGGCACTCGACGAGTTGCGAGACCTCGCGCACGGCATCTACCCGCAAGTGTTGGTGGAAGATGGCCTTGAAGCGGCACTCGAAGCGCTGGCCATCGACGTACCTGTGCACACCCGGCTAGACCTCCCGGGTATCGCCCGTCACGACCCGGAAGTGGAGGCCGCTGTTTACTTCACCTGCATGGAGGCGCTGCAGAACGCCGTTAAGCATGCCGGGGACGATGCAACGGTGACGATCCAACTGCGCGAACGGCGCGGAGGGCTGTACTTCGAGGTTCGCGACACCGGAGTCGGGTTCGACACACGCGTGCAACGCGACAGTGGTGGCATCGTGAATATGCGCGACCGCATCGGGGCTGCCGGCGGAACCATCGAGCTCCTCTCTCGCGCCTGTCGAGGTACAACCGTGATGGGATCGATCCCGCTTGGCCACAGGAGATCCGGTTCAATCGATATTCGGCGGCGAGGAGAGACCCTATGAGCACCCCAGGCCCTACCCCTCCGGTCGCCACGGGCGCTACCGGCGAAATAAAAGACCATCCCCACCGCTGGCTCGTGCGTACGCTGATCGGACTCGCCACGCTGCTCGGCATCGTTGCGATCTTCGCCGTGTGGGCCAACAGGCAATTGCTCGACACCAACTACTGGGCGAGCACGAACACAAAGCTGATCGAGAGCCCCCCGATCCGCGCAGAGGTCGCAAGCTATCTCACCGAACAGCTGTATGCGAACGTGGATGTAGCAGGTGAACTGAAAAACGAGCTCCCCTCCGAACTGAAGCCCCTTGCGGCGCCCGCCGCGGGCGCATTGAAAGACGTCGTGGAGAAGGGGATAAACCTGCTGCTCGAACGCCCGCGGGTACAGCAGCTCTGGAGTAAGGCAAACCAGATCACACACGCCGAGTTTGTGCGGTTGGTGGAGAACAAAGGCACTGTGGTGAAGCTACCTGGCGGGGGGGCCGTCGTGCTTGATCTGCGTCCGATGCTTACCGAAGTCGCCGAGAAGGTGGGCGCGCCTACAAGCCTCGTGAACAAGATTCCCCCGAAAGTGGCCCAGCTGCGCATCGTCACCTCCAAGCAGTTGAACACGATGCAGAACGCGGTCAACCTGCTGCGCAGCCTCGCGCTCGTGCTGCCGCTCCTGGTTGTGGCGATGTTCGCGCTCGCCGTCTACCTGGCACGCGGACGACGGCGCCAGACCTTGATCTCGGTTGGCTGCGCGTTCATCGGCGCCGGGCTCGTGGTGGTCGTGGTGAGGGGAATCGTGGGGAACAAGGTGGTGGACTCGCTGGCCACCACCGAAGCGGTCAAGCCTGCCGCGGAAGCGGCGTGGTCGATCGGGACGAGCGTGCTCGCCGATATCGCGTGGTCGACCGTGCTGATCGGCATACCTGTGATCCTCGCGGGCATGTTGGCGGGTCCTACGCGAACCGCCACGACGTTGCGCCGTCTGATGGCCCCCTACCTGAGAGACCGGCCGGACATCACATTCGGCGCCCTGGGGTTGCTGTTGCTGCTGCTGTTCGCGTGGGGACCGATAGTGGCCACGAAAACCCTTACCGGGATCGCGATCATCATCGTGCTTGCCGTGTTCGGCACAGTGGTACTCAGACGTGAAACCGCACGGGAGTTCCCAGAGGCGCACCTCACACACGGAGCCCTCGCGCCGTCGGCCCAAAGCTCCCCGCCTGCGACTCCCCCAACGCCAGCCACACCGGGACCGCCCGAGCGGTCCGTTACCGGCGAGCCCTATACCCCTGATGATCCGAAAGGTAAGCCAGGGTCGCCATCACCCGGCGGCTGACATCCTCTCCATCGGGTAGGGAGAGCTTTGAGAGGATCGCCCCCACGTGCTTCTCCACGGCACGCTTGGTGAGGAACAGCTGGGCACCGATCGCAGCGTTACTGAGCCCCTGTGCGACGAGCCCGAGTACCTCGAGCTCTCGCGGGGTGAGCTCTGAAATGTGGGAGTCCTTCGCATTGGTGCGAGCGTCGATCAAAGCCTCCACCACCTTCGGGTCCACATAGGAGCCGCCCGTGGCCACGGCTGAGATAGCGTTGAGCAGTTGGTTGCGGTCGGCGACGCGCTCCTTGAGCATGTAGGCCAGCCGGTCTGACCCATCTCCCAACAGTTGCAATGCGTAGCGAGGCTCCGCATACTGGCTGAGCACCACCACGCCGATCTCAGGGTCGCGCCGACGCAGCTCGGCAGCCAGCCGAATGCCCTCGTCGTCGCCCGAAGGGGGCATGCGGATATCGGTTATCACCACGTCCGGGCGGTCGCGCTCGACGGAGAGCAGCAGCGATACCGCGTCGGAGTAGCTCGCGACCAGCGCAACCTCATCCGAGCGAGTGAGGATCGAAACGAGTGCTTGGCGCACGAGATAACTGTCGTCGGCGAGCGCCACCCGGATCGGGGCCCGGCGCACCGTCGCTGCCTCGCGCCGTGTGACATCGCCCGGCAGAATCACCGGTGTACCCCCCGGCGATGGGGGTGCGGGCATCATTGGCGGGAACGCGGCCAGATGCGAAGCTCGTCCTACAGGGGGCACGACATGAGGATGCCCCGGCGAACAAGGAGCTAATCATGCCTGTGATATTGGCCAGCACCGTGTGGGAAGTGCTGTGGGTGATCTTGATCGTGATCCCGATCACGATCTGTTGGATCGCGGCCGTCATGGACCTGCTCGTGCGCCGCCGCGACCTGCAATGGTGGGCCGTTGCGCTGTGGTTGATCTTCGTGCTCGTGCTACCCGTATTCGGGATGCTCATTTACTTCATCGCGCGACCGACGCTCCCGGACGAGCAGGCCGCGATGGAGTCCGCCGTGCGCAACGCAAGGGCTCAGCGGACCGCGTCTTACGCAAGCGCGCTGAAGGACCTCAGCGACCTGCACGAGCGCGGTGTGATCACCACCGAGGAATTCAACACCCGGCGTGCCGACCTCGTGCAGGCGGCCTGAGAGCGCACGGGTGAACCGTAAGCAAGACAGCGCACCGGGCGAGCGCGAAAGCGTCGCCGAGCGAGAAGAGAAGGGCAAGGCGGCGCGTGCGCAAACGCCCCGCTCGAGTCACGGGCAGTGGCAGGCAAGGGAGGATCGCGAGGACCCGGTCGCAATCCTCCAAGCGCAGGCGGAGAGTCGCGTGCCGGAGCTGGTGCCGATCCGCTACGGGCGCATGCTCGTTTCCCCGTTCACCTTCTACCGGGGGGCGGCGGCTGTGATGGCCGCCGACCTCGCCCACACACCGACGTCGGGACTCCAGGTGCAGCTCTGCGGCGACGCGCACCTGTCGAACTTCGGCATCTTCGCCTCCCCAGAGCGGGAGATGCTGTTTGACATCAATGACTTCGACGAGACCCTGCCCGGGCCCTGGGAGTGGGATGTCAAGCGCCTCACCGCAAGCTTGTGTGTGGCGGGACGCGACCTGAACCTGACCAAGCAGGAGACCGCCGATGTACTGGTGTCGACCACCCAGGCATACCGGCAGTCGATGCGCGGCTTTGCCCAGATGAGCAACTTGGGTGTGTGGTACGCGAAGTTGAACGTCAAGGACATCATGGGTGTGATCAAGGCGCGACGACTCGTGAAGGGAAAGCGCCTGCAGCAGATGGAACGCCGCCTGGGGAAGGCCCGTGAGAAGAACAGCACGAGGGCCGTGCTGAAGCTCACCGAAACGGTCAACGGACGGTTGCGCTTCGTCAACGAACCGCCCCTAGTGGTGCCGATGGAAGAGCTCCTTGGAGAAGCGGAGAACGACGAGCTGCGGGCACGGCTTGAGGGGATGCTCGCCGACTACCGCGACAGCCTCACCGACGAGTACGGGGTGCTACTCGGCGACTACGCCTTCCAGAGCATTGCACGCAAGGTGGTGGGGGTGGGCAGCGTGGGTACTCGCGCGTGGGTCCTGCTGTTCGTTGGCCGTGACGAGGGAGACGCGCTCGTGTTGCAGGCCAAGGAAGCACAGGCGTCTGTGCTTGAGCCCTACGCGGGCGCCTCCCGATACTCAAACCACGGCCAGCGCGTGGTCGAGGGCCAACGCCTGATGCAAGCCGCCGGAGACATCCTCCTGGGTTGGCTACCGGCCACCGGCATCGACGGAGTGACACGTGACTTCTATGTGCGCCAACTGTGGGACGGCAAGCTGAGCGTGGAGATCGAGACGATGGACCGCACG
>JBOGYB010000088.1:0-6463 GCA_050696555.1 Solirubrobacteraceae bacterium
ACCCGCGATCGCGGAGAGCAGCCGCAACGCCACCTCCCCTTCGCCCAGCACTCGCGTGATCCCCCACTCAAGCAAGTACCACAGGGGTGGCGTGTTCTCAGTGTGCAGGACATTGTGCAAGGTCGCCCCCAGACCAGCCCTCAGCACGTGCACGGGTGTGAATGCCTCGTCATACCAGAGGCTCTGCGATCCCAGCGCAACGAGACGCAGCACAGCGGCAAGCAGTGTCAGCGCAATCACGGGCCACCAACCGGAGGCGAGACCCGCGTTTGCGGGGGCTACCGCGCTCTTGGCTGGGGCACCCTCGGGGGATGCGGGCTGGAGCGCGGGACCTCTCACGGCAGCCCCAACCGCACCGGCGGAGTCGGCGGCGATCCGGTTGGAGGAGACTTCAGCCCGCACAATCCCGCGGTCTGCGCCGCGCCAAAGCAGGCGTAGCGGTTGGACGGCGTGTTTTCCGACAGCGGCGGTAGGTAGAAGCCGCCGGTGATCTCCCGCTCGCCTTTGACCTGAGCACCAACAAGCGTCACGCACACCTGTGTGCGCTCCTTCGGGGCTCCCGGGGTGACGTTCCCGCACACAGTGTCCCGCGTAGTGTGACCTTTCAGGTCCTGGGAGATGATCAGATTGTGGTAGTCGTGGCCCGTCGCCACCCTCCAAGTGTGAAGGTCGGCGATCAAACGATGGTTAACGTGGGTCTGCTGCGCCACGTCGTTCACTGTCGCCACCGCCAATAGCACACCGAAGAAGATCAATATCGTGGTCTCCGCCAACCGCAGGCTCCCCAACCCACGCCGCTCCTCATCGCGCGGGCGCGCCCACTCCGGAAGACGAGCACTCCAAGCGTTCATGACACGGGAGCCCACAGTGGAGCGGTCTGATGGGCGATGAACAACGCCTGGATAGCGAGCACCGCGACGATAAGGCGCCGGTCACGACTGATCGCCGCGAGCGGTAGCGACCACAACGTGTACCAGGCCAACAGCCAGGTGCTCGTAACGGAGATCGCGAGCAGCGTCCACCCCGACGCCGCCACCCAGTCATACCCGCGCCAGGTACGCCACATGAGGTGCAACACGATCAGCACAAGCGCCCCCTTCAGGAGCGTGTGATCGACGGGGAACACCCCAGGCTTGCCGAACAGGTGCGCGATCTCGGTGGGGAAGCTGTCAGAGGAAACGAACGCCGCGTCGCGGTTGAGTGCCGCCACCACGTTCACACCCTGAATGCCGAAGGCAATGCAGGCGACGATCGCCACTGCCACCCCCACCACCGTCGCGCCAACCAGCGGGGCGAGTTTGCGACGGCTGAGCAACATGAACGGAAGCAGCACGATCCCCGTTGCCTTCACCAGCGCCGCCCCCATCACCGCGGCACCGGCGTAGGCCTCGCGTCGCGCAAAGGTGAGCGTCACCCCACCCATCATCAGGAACGTCATCACCAGGTCGTTGTGAGCGCCACCCATTCCATAGATCACATACAGCGGGTTCAACCCCACCGCCACCAACGCCACCTTCGGGTCGAGCCCCCTCGTACACGCGCCCCGCCAGGTCAGCACGAGCGTCCCCGCACCGGCAACCGCGGCCATCGCCTTCATCCCCCACACCGCACCCACCACACCGAGATAGCCAAGCGGGTAGGAGATGAGCGTGTACAACGGACCGTACGCCGTCGCGACCGTCTTCCAATCTTTGCCCACGTAGTGGTACACGGGGTCGCTCACGATCGACTGCGGGCCGTGCAGGTAGGGATTGACACCATGCACCACCCCCATCCGCGCGTAGGCGATGTAGCTGAACACGTCTGTTGAAAGCAGGATCGGACCCATAAGGACGATCGCCTGAAGTGCCACCACCAAACCGATCGTCCAACGCACACCGACGCGCTTTGCCAGCAGTAGCATCCCTGCGTACGCACCTGTGTAGGCGAGCAGTGCGATCAGGAACACACGGAAGCCAAGCCGCTCGCCGACACCGCTCAACCAGCCCGCGATCTGCGGCGACTTGGGGATCAGCGGCGAGTGCCCCACCGCCCCGTCGAGCACGATCTCAAGCGTTGCCACCAACAGCACGACCATGAGCGCGCCCGCCAGGACGGGTACCAGGCGCCGCGCCCGCTCAGATGCGATCGCCGTGCCCGTGAATGGCGGTCGTTGCTCGGCTACCGAGCTCAGAGGGCCCTCACGACTCGAAGCGCAGCACGTCAAGCGCGCCAGTCATCTCGAAAACTCGCTGCACAGGCTCTGGGCCAGGCGCCAGCACGAGCTCGAAGCCCTGCTCGCGCGCACGGCTGTCGGCAAGCAAGAGCACCCGCAACCCACTCGAATCGATGAACGTGAGCCCACTCAGGTCGATCACGATACGTGTCGGCCCCTGCTCCTCGATCGCCACCAGACGCTCTTCCACCACGTGCTCTGAGGCGAGATCCAGCTCCCCCTCGAGTCGTACCCTCGTCGTGTCATCGAGGGCCTCGCTCGATATCTCGAGGCTCCCGGGCTTCGGAGTTGCCCCGCTCATGAGATGGACTCTAATGCACCCCGGCAGTACGTCGCCTGGGTTGACTCGCCCGGCTCAGATTTCCTTGCATGGGAGCCACCGCGAGCCACCCGCTTATGGCAACGATTCAAACGAGCGAAGTCCAGACGGTCTTGCTCTCGAGGTAAGCATCGAGCCCGTCATGCCCGTGCTCGCGTCCCACCCCCGAGGCCTTGAAACCCCCGAATGGAGCCGAGGGATCCGAGCCGCCCCAATGGTTTATGTACACCGACCCGGCACGCAGCATCGCAGCGAGACGGTGGGCGCTACCGATGTCGCGCGTCCACACCCCCGCGGCGAGACCATAGTCGCTGTCATTGGCCCGCCGAGCAACCTCCTCCAGTGTGTCGTAGGGAGTCGCCACCAGCACCGGGCCGAATATCTCCTCGCGCACGATGCTCAGATCGTCAGAAGTGGAGCTGAACAGGGTCGGCTCAACGAACCACCCACCGCTTTCGGTGAGGGTGGTTTCCCCACCCGTCAGCAGCTCCGCGCCGCCATCGCGACCCGCATCGATATAGGACATCACGCGGTCCCGCTGCTCGGCGGATACGAGCGGACCGAGCTGGGTCTCGGGGTCCAACCCGGCGCCGAGCCGGGTCGCCTTCGCCCGCTCCGCCAACGCCCCCACCACCTCGTCGAAGCGCTCCTTGGGCACGAACAGCCGCGATCCCGCGTTGCATGCCTGACCTGAATTGAAATAGATCGCCTGGTAGGACCCCTTCACCGCCGCATCGATATCCGCGTCGGGAAGGATCACGTTCGGGCTCTTCCCACCCAACTCCAGTGTCACGCGCTTGAGCGCCCTCCCTGCCTTCGCCCCGATCTCCCGTCCCACCACCGTCGAGCCGGTGAAGGAGATCTTGTCCACTCCCGGATGGTCCACAAGCGCAGCGCCTGTTTCCCCGTCGCCGGTGATCACGTTCAACACACCCTCCGGGAAGCCCACTTCGAGTGCCAGCTCGCCGAGGCGTAGCGCGGAGAGCGGCGTCTGCTCCGCCGGCTTGAGGACGATCGTGCACCCCGCCGCAAGGGCAGGTGCGACCTTCCAGGAGGCCATCAACAACGGGAAGTTCCACGGCACGATCTGCCCACATACACCCACAGGTTCACGGCGCGTGTAGCAGAGCATGTCCGGCGCCGTCACCGGCAGCACGCTCCCCTCGATCTTCGTCGCCCACCCCGCGAAGTACCGCAGGTGCGCCACCGTCCCACGCACATCCACATACTGGGCGAGCTTCACCGGCTTGCCGTTGTCCAGCGACTCGATCTGCGCGATCTCCTCCTGGCGCTGCTCCAGCACATCGGCAAGAGCGTTCATCAAGCGCCCGCGCTCTGAGGGCGCCATGCTCGCCCACGACCCGCTGTCGAATGCCGCGCGCGCGGCTGAAACCGCCTTGGCGACGTCCTCAACGCCCGCTTGGGGCACGGTCGCGATCTCGCGCCCGCTCGCCGGGTCAAGTGTCGCGAACGTGCGCCCGTCAACCGCCGCGACACGCTCGGAGCCGATCAGCAGGCCGTGCTGCTTTGCGATGAAGTCCCGCGCCGGGTCGTCGAGCGCGTCGGGGAGGGCTTGTGGCGCAACGGTCGTCATCTCTAGCTCCTTGTGGCTCCGGGTAGGCTCCCCGTCAGGGTACCTGCCCGTGGTGGTCCCCGTGGCGTCCTCTCAGGGAGCGAGGACGATCTTCAACGCCTCGCGGCGGTCATAAAGCGAGTACGCCTCCACCGCGTCCTCGAGCGCCATGTGGTGCGTCACGAGCGGGGTCGGGTCGAGCAAGCCGGCGGACATCATCGCCAGCACGCGGTCCACGTGACCGATCACGTTCGCATGCCCCGCACACACGTGCAGTGACTTGATCCACAAGAGGCCCATGTGTACCTCCGCGCGCTCGGCGTACACCCCCACCGCCTGCACCGTCCCGCACTTGCGGGTGATGCGCAGGGCGAGGTCGAACGCTTGTGGGTGGCCCACCGCGTCGATGCATATGTCAACGCCCCGCCCTTCGGTTGCCTCACGCGCAGCGACACGCGGGTCGGCGTCTTCGAGATGCACCGCTTGAGCGCCGAAGGACTCGGCCATCGCCAACCGCTCCGCCACTGTGTCGATCGCGATCACGTGCGCCGCGCCGGCCGCCTTGGCGGCCTGCACCGCGCACAACCCCACCGGTCCCAACCCCAATACCGCCGCGACGTCACCGGGGCGCAACCCGCTGTCGGCGACGGCGTGGTAGCCGGTGCCCATCACGTCGCCGGCGAACAACGCCGCGTCATCCGACATCCCCGCCGGAATCTTGCGCAACACGAGATCCGCGCTCGGGATCAACGCCCGCTCGGCCTGCGTCCCCTGCAGCGACCCAAGCGCCGCGCCGTGGCCGAACGTACGCGAAGAATCGCACTTGTGAAACCACCCCCTACGACAGAACCAGCAGCGCCCGCAGGCTGACTGGAAGCAGCCGAGCACGCGATCCCCTACCGCCACGCTGCGCACGTCATCGCCCGTCGCGAGCACCGTGCCGACGTACTCGTGCCCGATCGTGAACCCAGGCTCGATCTTCACCCGACCGTGGTAGATGTGTAGATCCGACCCACACACCCCCGTCGCCTCAATCCGCACGATGGCCTCGCCGGGGTCAGTGATCTCCGGCTCGGGGACATCCACTACACGCACCTCGCCGGGCGCTTGGAAAGTGACGGCACGCATCGAGCGAGAACCCTATTCCGTATGCTAGGCGAGTGTCTGACGGCGTCTCCAAGGCGGTACTCATCACCGGCTGCTCCTCCGGCATCGGGGAGGCGACAGCCAAGCGCCTGGCGAGCCACGGTTGGACCGTGTACGCGAGCGCACGACGACTGGAGTCGATCGAGTCGCTTGCCGACGCCGGCTGCAAGCTCCTACAACTGGACGTCTGCGACGAGCAGTCGATGCATGCCGCGGTCGACACCGTGGAGCGGGAGCACGGCGCGGTTGGCGTGCTCGTCAACAACGCCGGCTACTCCCAAGGCGGCCCGATCGAGCAGGTGCCGTTGGAGTCCATCCGCCGTCAGTTCGAGACGAACGTGTTCGGCTTGATCGCGCTCACACAAATGGTGCTCCCGGCGATGCGCGCCCAGCGCTGGGGCAAGATCGTGAACATCGGCTCGATGGGTGGCCGCTTGACACTCCCCGGCGGGGGCCTCTATCACGCCACGAAGCATTCGCTCGAGGCAATCAGCGACGCGCTGCGCTTCGAGGTGCGCGGCTTCGGCGTCGACGTCGTGCTTGTCGAGCCAGGCCTGATAACGACCGAGTTCGGCAAGACTGCCGTCGCAACCGTCAACGAAGCGGACTCGACCTCGACTGGTGACGGCAACGATCCCTACAAAAAGTTCAACACCAAGCTCGCGGCGATGACCGCCGGCGTCTACGAGGGTCCGATGCGCCACCTCGGCGGCGGCCCCGACGTCGTCGCGAAAGCGATCGAGAAGGCCATCTCCCGCCGCAAACCCCCTCGCGCATGCTCTTGACGCCCTCGGCTCACCTCACCGTGTTCCAGCGCAAAGTGCTGCCGGACAAGATTTGGGACGCCGTGCTGCGTACACAGATGCCTGAGCCTCGGTAGACGACAGCCCGATATCGGCGCCGGGAGACCGATCGCCGAGGCGACCCTTGTTAACCGGCGAACGCCTCCACCTGACCGCACGGGCGGCCGACCTCGAAGCCTTGGGCATAATCGACGCCGTAGTCGCGCAGTAAGCGCATCGTGGGCTCGTCGCCGACGTACTCGGCGATAGTCTGCTTGCCCATCCCGCGCGCGACACCGACGAGCGCCTGCACCACGAGCTGGTCCTTGTGCGAGGAGGGCAACGTGCGGATGAAGTCGCCATCGATCTTCAGATAGCGAAACGGGAGGTGCTTGAGGTATTGGAAGGAGCCAAAGCCGGCCCCGAAG
>JBOGYB010000089.1:0-6462 GCA_050696555.1 Solirubrobacteraceae bacterium
ATCGAGGGGTTGGGGTTGCTGAAAGGGTCGCTCACCGTGCACGCCGACGGCGAGCCCGAGCGGCTGCCGGTGTGGCTGGGTAGTGTGCGCGACGGGAGCCTCCCCGGGGGGTGGGCGGCCGACGACGGGGTGGGGTTGCTGTTTCGCGATGGGAAGCTCGACCGCGTGGTGAGCTCACGCCCGGGAGCGGGGGCGCAGCGCGTGGATGCGCTCGCCGGGGAGCTGGTGCGCCATCGCCTGGAGCCCGACCCGATCGGCGTAGACGAGCCGGCCCGGGCGCCGGCGCTCGATGACGACGTGCGCGAACTGCGTCGTGTGCACCGGCTGCGCCGCAGGATGACCGGCGAGACGCACCGCTTCACCGACCGCTGAATGGTCTACCGAGCAGTAACCACAGCTTCTTTGGTCGAGAGCTCATACGATCGCGCATCGTGACGCGTCAAACTGGGCAGTGAGCCCGGTGAGTGTTTGGGCGATTGAGAGAAAGGAGTAAGTACATGAAAAGTCGCGCACTTGGAAGCCAGGGACTTGTGGTGTCAGATCAGGGACTTGGCTGTATGGGCATGTCCGAGTTCTACGGGCGTACCGACGAGGCTGAGGCCATCGCCACGATCCATCGTGCGATCGAGCTCGGCGTAACGTTGCTCGACACAGCCGACATGTACGGGCCGTTCAAGAACGAGAGGCTTATAGGTCGCGCGATCGCAGACCGCCACGAGCAGGTGGTGGTGGCCACAAAGTTCGGCAACGAGCGCCGCGAGGATGGAAGTTGGGTGGGGATCAACGGCAAACCCGAGTATGTGCGTAGCGCCTGCGAAGCGTCGCTTGAGCGGTTGGGAGTGGATCACATCGACCTCTACTACCAGCACCGTGTGGACAAGACCGTGCCAATCGAGGACACGGTAGGAGCGATGGCGGAATTGGTGAGCGAGGGCAAGGTGCGCTATCTCGGACTCTCTGAGGCATCGCCGCAGACGATAAGAAGGGCACACGCAGTGCACCCGATAACGGCACTGCAAACCGAGTATTCGCTGTGGACGAGGGACCCCGAGGAGGAGATCTTGCCGACTGTGCGCGAGCTTGGTATCGGCTTCGTCGCCTACTCTCCCCTCGGGCGGGGATTCCTGTCGGGGAAGTACAAGCAGCCGGAGGACTTGCCCGAGGACGATTTCCGCCGCCACCATCCACGCTTTCAGGGCGAGAACTTCCAGCAGAACCTGCGCCTGGTCGAGCGAATCGAGCAGCTAGCGACGGAGAAGAGTGTCACCGCCGGCCAGCTGGCGCTCGCGTGGGTGTTGAGCCGCGGCGAGGATGTCGTGCCGATCCCCGGCACAAAGCGACGGGGGTATCTGGAAGAGAACGTCGCGGCCGCCGAGATCGAGCTCTCAGCGGATGAGCTTGCTCGCATCGAGCAGGTGGCTCCGGTGGGAGTGACCGCGGGCGAGCGGTACGCGAACATGTCAACGATCGACCGTTAGCTTCGCAACTCACGCGGCCTGGGCTGCGGGCATACCCATCCTCTCCCCCGGCTCCGCCTCGACCTCTTGGCGCGCGGCGCTCGTGGGCGGGCGCAGCACGAGCAGCGCCGCGATCACGCCGATCACCACGGCGCCCGCGCCAACCATGTAGGCGAGGTGGTAGCCGCCGGTGAGAGCACTCTCGAGCGAGTAGCCCTTGGCTGCCAAAGCCTTGGTGTGGTCGGTTGCGATCGTGCCAAGTGTCGCCAATCCAATCGCGCCGAATAGCTGTACCGACACGTTGATGATTCCCGAGGCGAGTCCCGCGTCGCGCGAGGGGACATCGGCCATGCCGACCGTAAGCAGCGGCATGAATGAGGCACCAGCGCCAAGCCCGATCAACAGGAACGCGAAGAAGAGGCCGGGGAAATAACTGGCGTGCATCCCCTCGCCGGCGAGCAGCAGGAGACCGACGGCGATCGTCCCCAGCCCCACTGTCAGGGTCCGTAGCGTGCCGAAGCGCTCCATCGCGCGGGCGGAGAGCCCGACCGACATGATCCCGATGGCAGCGGTGAGCGGCATAAAGGCGAGCCCGGTTTCGATCGCGTCGTACCCAAGCACGCGCTCGAGATAGAGCGAGCCGAGGAAGAACGCGGAGAACATGCCAGTCACGAGCAATCCACGCACGAGGCTCGACCCCATCAACATGCGCAGGCGCAAGACGCGCAGCGGCATGATCGGGTTGGAGATGCGTGACTCGAGCGCAAAGAACGCGGCGAGCAGCGCAACCGAGGCACCACCGACGCCGAGCGTGCGTGCCGAGAACAATCCGTACTCGCTTGACTTGACGATCGCATAGGCGCCGAGCACGGTAGCCAGCGTAATGAGAATCGAGCCGAGCACGTCCACGCCGTCCGCGAGGCCGATGCCCTCGTTCTCTTCGATCAAAGCCGACCCGAGCAGCAAAGTTACGGCACCGATCGGAACATTCACGAAGAAGATCCAGTGCCAATCCAGCGATTGCGTGAGCGCACCGCCCGCGAGCAACCCGATCGACCCACCGCCGGCGGAGACGAACGCGTACATCCCCATCGCCCGTGCCCGCTCGGCGGCGCCCGGGAACTCGGTGACGATGATCGCGAGGATCACACTGGAGGCAACCGCGCCGCCCACGCCCTGCAGCAGGCGCGCGCCGATGAGCATCGCCTGGGAGCCCGCCACACCGCACAGCACCGAGGCGGCGGTGAACAGCACGAGCCCTTAGAGGAACACCTTCTTGCGCCCCACTAGGTCTCCGAGCCTTCCGGCGAGCAGGAGGAAGCCACCGAAGGTGATCAGGTAGCCGTTCATTACCCAGGTGAGGTTCCCCTGAGAGAAGTTGAGGTCGTGTTGGATCGAGGGGAGCGCGACGTTCACGATCGTCGCATCGAGGACCATCATCAGCTGGCCCAGGCAGAGCACGCCAAGCGCGATCCAGCGGCGACGCTCGCGCTTGCGCGCAAGCTCGGTATCTGTCGTGGCAGGTGAGGAGTTCTCGATGGTGGTGGCGTGGCTCATAGGTGTGCTCCCTTCTACGTCGGCAATGCGAGGTGACACACCATAACATGGATCATCACTGAAACAAGTACGATCTATTTTTCGAGGATCGTTGCTGCATAGTGGTATAATCTGCTCGTTATGAGCAAGAACGTTGGAGGTTGTGCTCCTGGGTCGATGGTGCTACTCACGCGCCTCGCCAAGCAGGTCTACCGGCGCAGCAGCGAGGAGCTACTGGGGATGCACTTGCGGCACCTCATAACGCTCAGTTACCTGCGAGACCACGACCGCTGCCCCCAGGGAGAGCTCG
The DNA here is from genome assembly GCA_050696555.1 of Solirubrobacteraceae bacterium. Lineage (GTDB taxonomy): Bacteria > Actinomycetota > Thermoleophilia > Solirubrobacterales > Solirubrobacteraceae > Palsa-744. The sequence goes on from JBOGYB010000089.1 coordinate 3,304, forward strand.
CGGAGGCGTTCTGCATGGACGCCAACAACGTCGTGCTCTTGCTCAACGAGCTAGAGGACCTCGAATACGTCACGCGCCTGCGCGACCCTTCCGACCGCAGGCGCCACCTGGTTGAGATCACGGCGGCCGGGCGCCAAGCGCTGAAGAGCGCCGAGAAGGCTCAGGAAACGATCGAGGATGAGGTGCTCCAAGCGCTTGACCCCCAGGAGCGCGCGATCCTGTGGCAACTGCTCACCCGCGCGTTGTACGGGTCTGAGCCGGCCTCACCCGAGGCGGAGCTCGCCGGGGCTCACGCGAGCAGCAACTGACCCCGGACGCTCTTACTAGAGCGACTCGAGCGTGCGGCCGCTAAGCACCGAGCGCGGGTTCTCGGCGGCTATGTCAGAACCCGGCCGTGCGTAGTCGTCGCGACGCTTGATGAGCAGCCATTGCGGCTTTGCGCCCGGGCGGGTGCGCTGCAATGCGAAGCCCCCTTGCAACTTCTCGCCGTGGAGCACGAACACGGCGTGACCACGATCGAGCGCATGCGGCCAGGGGACGCGCCCACCCTGCTCGTAGGTACCGCGGTCCCACACGATCACGCGACCGTGTTCCGTGACGCCCTCGAAGGCGTTGTACTCGATCGTGTGATCATCGACCTCGACAGCGAGGCGCTTCACGGCGGGATCCAGCGATGGCCCCTTGGGGACCGCCCACGAGCGCATCACGCCGCCAACCTCAAGGCGCAGGTCAAAGTGGTGGGCGGTGGCGGCGTGCTCTTGCACCACGAACACTCCGGCGCTCACACCCCGTATCGCAAACTGCTCGTGCCCCTCGACCTTGACACTCTCCACCTCGAGGTCGGCAACCCGCGCCGGCGGAGGACCTTCGTTGAGGAAGGCCACCATCTCCCCCACCCCCTTGCCGGTGCCCTCAGCGTGAATGAGCACGGCGCCATCCTCTCCGTTTCGCACCCATCCCATCACGCCGAGCTCTCCGGCTCGCTTACGCGTGGCGTCACGAAATCCGACGCCCTGCACGTCACCGCGGACGACCGCTCGAATGGCCTCAGCCGCCCGTGTCAAGACGCCTCATCTCCACGTTGACCGACTCTCGATAGGTCCGTAAGATTCCGTATTGCCGAATATGGGTACGGTTGCTCGCAAGGGTCATGAGCAACCGGTCGATCTGAGCAACCAACCGGATGGGAGATGCAAGATGCTGAAGGTCAAGGCGATGATACTCGTGGCCGTAGCCGCGGCTCTGGCGGCGATCGGGATGCCAGTCGGCGCAAGCGCGTACACGGTGCCCTACGGCAACACCGCGCTCGGTGATGCGATCTGGAACGAGACGTGGGCACCCGAATCGGTCGTGGGGGCGAACAACAACTGCAAACCGACTTCCGCCCACCCCTACCCGGTGGTGCTGGTACACGCAACGCTTGCCGACGAGGGCTCCAACTGGGTGACGCTTGCGCCGCTACTGGCAAACGAAGGGTACTGCGTGTACGCGTTCAACTACGGCGAAACAGCCGCATCGCTGCCCCTCATTCCGTTCATCACCCCCGGTCGCATCGACGGACTGGGTCACATCGAAAAATCCGCCGAAGAGCTCAAGGCGTTCGTCAGCAAAGTGCTCTCCAAAAGCGGAGCCTCGAAGGTTGACCTGGTGGGCCACTCTCAGGGTGGGATGATGCCCAACTACTACATCAAGTTCCTGGGTGGAGCAAGCAAGGTGAACGAGCTGATCGGACTCGCCCCCAGCAACCACGGCACCACGTTGGATGGGATCACAACTCTGCTCGAAGATTTCCCCTTCGCCAGCGAATTCACGACCGGTCTACTCGAACTCCTCGGCGCCCCGTCACTGCCCGAACAGGAGGAAAACTCGACATTCATCAAAACCCTGTTCGGTGGCGGCGACCCTGTCGTGGCGGGAGTGCGGTATGTAGTGATCGAGACCAATCATGACGAGGTAGTGACCCCGTACACGCACGCGTTCCTGAGCGGGTCGGGGGTAACCGACATCACGATCCAGGAACAGTGCCCATCCGATCCGGTGGCGCATATCGGCATGTTCGACGACTCACCCTCGCTCCAGAACGTGCTCAACCAGCTCAGCTCGGCACCCAATCCATCGTTCAAAGCCAGCTGCACCAATTACGGCCAGGGGATTTGACCTGACCGGCTCTTATTTGAGAAGGCCCGGCCCGCTTTACCGCGGTCGGGCCTCCTGCTTCACGCTTTGGGGAGATCCTCCGGTAGTGGGACCTCCTGGGGCGGGACACCCGGCCCATCCGCATCCCAGGAAGGCCAGGCGCGGCCGTCTCGGCCTGCATGCTCGCCCGTGCCCCCAAGCGCCAGCAAGACAAGCGGCTGCTCGCCGGCGTTCACGAGCTGACGACGCACGTCGGAGGAGACACGCACAAGCTCATCCACGCCAAACACGCGCTCCTTCTCATCAATGATCAGGGTGAGCTCGCCGCCCAACACCATATAGACCTCTTCCTGGTGCTCGTGCGCGTGTATGCGCCCCCGTTGCCCGGGTTGGAACACGATCAGGTTCATGCCGAACGCCTCGACCCCGAGCTCGCGCCGCAGCGACTGGAAGCGTTCCGGTGGGTTGCGGTCGAGCTTGGTGTACGAGACGGTGGGTTCAGTCATCGTGCGCCGGCGTATGCGCCTTCGGAGGCACCTGTGGGTTCAGCCGAGGCCGCAGCATGCCGGTCGACGAACTCGCTGATCGTGTTCACGATCAGCCGTGTGTCATCCCACATCGGGAGGTGACCGCAACCGGGAAGCATCCGCGACTCCACACCGGGGATCTCGCGGCGGTAGCGCGGCGCGTGACGCTCGGCGGGGAGGATGCGATCGTACTCGGGGGAGGCAAGCAGCACGGGACAGGCGATGCGGTCGAGGTCGCGCAACGCAAGGCCTCTGTCGGCCTTGACCGCCTCGATCGCCTTTGCCGACACCGAGCAGCGAAGGGAGGTGAGCGCGAAATCAACGGCGTCCGCAGGCGCTACCAGCTCACCGTGGCGCATCACGTCGCGCAGCGCCAAACGGCGGCTCCCGGGGCGCTTCATCACGGTGGGAATACGCTTTTCGATGCGACGCGTGACGCGAAGCTGACGGGCGAAGAAGCGACCGACTCGTTGCGCCTCGCCGTCCCCTTCAACCC
>JBOGYB010000090.1:0-6458 GCA_050696555.1 Solirubrobacteraceae bacterium
CCCAAACCTACAGATGAATATTTGGCCTGGAGACCGGTCGAACTCCACGGTGGCACCACCACCGAACCTCCGGTGCAGATGTCTTGGGAGCCGGTGCTCAATCACAACGGGACACATGTTCACGTGCTGGGGAATATCCCCACCCCAACGGGAGACGCTGAATTCACCACCGACGAATTCCACGGCGCCGACTCGCATTACATCCTGCGTTTCATCGTCACCAAGAACGGGTGCACGACGACCGTCTCCCAAAACATGTTCCCGCAGACCGGACGCTATTACATGAACGCCACCACGACCGGCGACGAACCGGTACCCGACCTGCCCCTCACATTCCTTCACACGAGCACACCTGAGACCGTCGCTTCGGGAGCTCCTGGATCCCCTGCTTACTTCCAAGTCGCGAAGAACGCCAGAGCGACTGTCCGCGCTCCCGAAAGCGCCATTGACGGCGGCTACACGTACACGTTCTCCAAATGGTCGGACGGTGGAGCGCGAGAACACGAAGTCCACCCCTACGAATACAAAGAATCGCTCCCGCACCTGCCGGAAGATCCCCAGGGCCTGACGGCGACCTTCACGCGCTCCAACAACCCTCCCACCGCGACGATCGAATCGCCCGCGGACGGCGACTCCGTGCCGGCGGGACAGCTCGCGACCGTCACGGGAGCGGCAACCGACCCGGAGGACGGCGCCGAGCCCGGGGGGCAGTTGACGTGGACGATTACACGCCACGCCAATGCCACCGACACCCTGCTACCGGTGCAGACAGGCACAAGCGCGACTTTCACCCCGGAAACAGGCGGCGACGCCAACGCCACCTACACGGTCGTGCTTCTAGCCACAGACTCCCACGGCCTGAGCTCGCAAGCCGCGATTACGCTGAAGGTGGTTAGCGCTCCGACATCGGGCGGGGGCTCCGGCGGGGGCGGGAGCGGTGGTGGCGGAGGCACCCTCGGCGGGGGCGTGCCCAACCCGATCGAATCAATGACCAAACCTCCCTCACCCGTAGTCACGCTCACACGCACCAGGGCACACAGGCCCACCTCACTTGCAGGAACGGCATCCGATCCGGCAGGCATGAGCAACGTGAGCATCGCCATCCGCCCGCAACACGTAACGGGCAAAGGTTGTATTTGGTGGTCCACTAAGCACCATCGGCTAGTGCGTGTGAATCAGAAATGCTCCAAGCCGCAATGGGTAGCGGCTCGGTTGAGCCCTCAGGGCGATCTCACACGTTGGACAGCAAAGCTTGGAGGACATCTTCCACCCGGGAGATTCCTGGTGGTGGTGAGAGCCGTGGACCGGGGAGGCCGCGGCTCGAACAGGTTCCAAGGCAACCCCTCCGGTCTACTGACCGTCCGCTGAAGCCCTCCCGGCGATCTTTCGGATGAAGCCGGCTACACGACCGGCTTCCGTTTGGAGGGTGCGGTCGAGCACGCGAGCGTGGCCCGCCGCGATCAGCTCGGCGCGGAAGACGGCATCGGTAGCGACACAATCCAGGGCGTCGCTTGCCGCGTACGCGTCACCAGGCGGTATCAGCAAAGCTGCTCCCTCGGCCGCCTCAGGCACACCCCCCACGGCGGTAGCCACTACCGGAAGCGCGGCGGCCCATGCTTCAAAGAGAACCTGCGGGACACCCTCCGTCCAGGAGACATGCAGGAACGCGTGTGCGTCGCGATATACCTCACGCAGCTCGGTGAAAGGTATGTAACCGTGGATCTCGGCACGATCGGCGACACCGAGCTCGACCAGACGCTCCCCAAGCGCATCCTCCAGCGAGCCCTCCCCGCAAATCTCCATGCGCCAGCGTGGATCGCGAAGGCACAGGTTTGCGAGCACCTCGGCGAGCAGCAACGGATTCTTCTCCGAATCGAGCCTTCCGACCGCCAGGACGCGCAGCTCACCCTCATAGGAGCGAGTCACGGACGCCGGTTTCACGATGTCCTCATCCCGCACCAACGACACCGACACGGGCAGCAGCGACCTGGCCTTCCGATAGGAGCGGGCGAGACTCGGCCCCACGACGACCGTGGACGAGAAACGAGCCAGCAGGCGCCAACCCCACTCCTCGATGTGCGCCGCGAGCAGCAGCAGCCGACGCCCTGGGTGGCGCGTGCGCGTGTACTGCACTAGTTCCTGGCGTACTCCCAGCACTATCGGGCGTTTGCGCACGAACGCCAGCAGCGCGTAAACAAAGGAGTGCAAATATGGCCCAAATAGCCACACAGCATCGACTTCTTCGTCCAGCTCGCGCCACACCGTCCGCAACGAGCGCCCCAGTGCGACCAGGACACTTGCCGGTTGGGTCAAGCTCTCGTAGTAGGGCAAGCCGACGAACTTTGTGCCAGGAGGCAGCGGATAACGCGAACGTCCCCCACCGGGCTCGAGGCGGCCAAGCACAATCAGCTCGTCGAAGTTGGCACCGACCTCACACATGAACGTGACGAACGCCCGCTGTCCGTAAATGGTTCCATCGACCTCGGAATAGGCGTAGTCGGTATAGACACAGAGACGCAACCCTGTTCAGCTCTCATTCAGCGACGGCGCGTAAACCGGTTCCGGTCCTTGATCGGGAGCGAGCCTCCCAAGCGCACCGATCCCACTGATCCTTGCGAGAGCCGCCCACGGCATTCCAAACCTCACCACGCCGCGGAGGAATCCGATCCCGGAGCCGAAATGCATGGTGGCGAGCACAGCCGGCACGGTGGCGGCGACCTCGGGGGGATTGTCACGCGCCGCCTTGGCGCCCGCCGCGCCGACCGTCACCGTGTAGAGGGTCACACCCACACGCGCAAGTCGCCGCACCGGTCGCGGCGCCAGGACGGCCGCGACCCAGCAGAGCACCAGCGAAGGCATCAGCAGGGCCGAGCGGCGCAACGTATCGGGATGACGCCGCGCAGTGGCGGCCCGGTAGAAGCCGTACCCCTCGTACTGACGGGCGAGAGCGTCAAGCGAATCGCGTGGAACGTAGCGCGCGGCCATATCCGAAAGACAGATCAAACGTGAGCCCCGCTCGAGGAAGCGAGCCGCCATCTCTGAGTCCTGGTTGCGCCACCACCGCTCGTCCCACCCCCCGACCTCGAGTACCTTCTCGCGTCGCCACACACCGGTGAACACGCCACTGTCAAGCTCCCACTCGAGCGCCCCTTCCCCGCCGCTCCTTGCGGCTGCCCACCGGCGCGAGCCCCCTCTTCCCAACTGACTCTCGAGCGCCACGGCAAACGCGCGTTGAACGCGCCCCTTACCCTCAACCACCTGGGGGCCGCTGACCCAATCTGTCCCCCCGTCCCGCAATCGGTCGATCCCTGAACGCAGGTAGTTCTCGGGGTAGAGGGTATGAGCGTCCATGCGGGCCACGTACTCTCCTCGAGCTCGACTGAGACAGACGTTCAGCCCACTTGGCGTCCATCCGCGTGGATTATCGAACACCTTGATACGCGGATCGCCTGCCGCCAGCTCCTCGAGGCGCTCCCGCGTGCCATCGTTCGATCCGCCGTCTGCAAGCAGCAGCTCGATCGACCCATCGATCTGCTGAGCGAGCATCGCGGCAACCGCCTCGTCGATATTCGACGCCTCGTTGAGGACAGGTACGAGCACGCTGACGAGCGCCTGCCCGGCGGCCTTCGCGTCACTTGCCGCCCCCGTAGCTGGCATAGTAAGCGCGAATGGTAGCGAGCAACCATGAGGTCGCCCCCTGGCTTGGGCCCCGGCTCGAGGAGGAGGGTCTACAGCGCTACGCAAGGACGATCCGCGAGAGGTGGAAGGTCGTGCTGGCGTGTGTGATTGTCGCGCTCATCGGTGCGGGAGCCTACGTGGCGCTGGCGCCGAAGGTCTATCAAGCAAGCAGTCAACTGCTCGTGACCCCGGTGGATCCCTCAGACCCCACGACCATCGGGCTCGGCCTGATCTCGACCTCCAACGATCCAGGGCGCGATGTCTCGACGGCCGCGAGCCTGGTGACCACGGTGCAGGTCTCGCGCAGCGCGATCTCGGCGCTGGGGCTGCACGAAACGCCTCGCAAACTGCTCGCGAAGGTCACGGCGGTGCCACTCGCGAACACGAGTATCGTGAACATCACGGCGAGCGCCTCCACGCCCAAGCGCGCCCAGGAAGTGGCCAACGCGTTCGCCGAACAGACTGTGTCCCTGAGGACGCAACGGGTGCACGCGATCGAGGACGCGTCCATCGCGCTGCTGAAGGTGGAGGTCGAGCACCAATCCAAGGAACTCCTCAGTGCAAGCGGGAACGACTCCGCCGCCGCGCGGCTTGCGGGTCTGGAAGAGTTGCGAGCACAACCCGACCCGACCCTGAGCGTCGCGGCGCTGGCTGATCTGCCGACCGCTCAGTCCTCGCCACGCAAGGCCCTGTCGCTGGTCGCGGGGCTCTTCGCCGGCCTGATCCTCGGGCTTGCGGCGGCTTTCGTTCTGCAGAACGTCGATCCCAAGCTGAGGCGGGAAGAGCAGTTGCGTGAGCTCTTCCGGCTGCCTGTGCTGAGCCGTGTTCCCCGCGAGCCCTCATCACGCGGATTGGGACCTCTTCTGCCAAGCAAGCTCCATACGGCGACAGCCGAGGCATATCGCACGCTGCGCGCCACCGTGTTCAGCAACGAGCCATCGGGCGAGCTGGGCCAGTCGGTGCTGATCACAGGCAGCTCTCCGTCGGAGGGGAAGAGCAGCACGGCGCTGAACCTCGCGTATTCGCTGGCGCAAACCGGACGGCAGACGATCCTCATAGAGGCCGACTTGCGCAGGCCGAGCATCGCCAAGGCAATGCGGGCCAAAGTACCCTTCGGGCTGCTCGGCGTCCTCTCAGGTCAGATACCCGTCTCGGAGGCTCTGGTGAGCGCTCCTGACTATCCCGAGAACCTGCGGATGCTGCTGGTGGAGCGGCCCGAACCAGAGGCGGCGGACCGCCTCTCGCTCCCTATCGCTCAGGAGATGCTGCGCACCGCGCAATCGCTGGCGGACTATGTTGTGATCGACTCGCCACCCTTGAGCCAAATCGTCGACGCGCTCCCGCTCGCACAGGCGGTCGACGAGGTGCTGATCGTGGCGCGCCTGGGGACGAGCCGCGTCCACACACTCGCCGAGCTCGGAGAGCTGCTCTTGCAAAACGACGTGCGGCCACTCGGTGTGGTGCTCGTGGACGTCGAGCGCTCGGCACGCGGTGGTGAGTACTACTACGGCGCCGGTTCAGCTACCCGGCAAGACCAGCATGAGAGGGCGACTCGCTGAGGAGGTGGGAGTTGTGGAGCGCGGTATGAGCGTCCGCGCAAGCTTGTCGTTCCCCTCGCCGATGCTGTTGGCGGCCCTCATGGCCGCCGCCGGGGTTGGCGTGATCTCGGGGGTGAACCCCAAGGTGGGAGTCGGCGTAGCTTTCGGCGTCGCCTTCGCCGCGCTCGTTCTCAGCAACGTCACGGTCGGCCTGTGCGTGCTTGCCTTCCTCAGCTTCCTGGACGTCCTGCCAACATTCGGGGCGCTCAGCCTCGCCAAGATCGCAGGGCTCCTGCTCGCGATCTCGTGGCTTGCGACCGTCACGACCCGCCGGGACACGCCCAGCCTCGCCCGCGAGCAGCCCTGGATCGCAGCGGCGCTCGTGGCGTTTGCGGCGTGGGCGGCACTGAGCCTGTTCTGGTCGACGAGTCACGGAGACGCAGCCACCGCACTATTCCGCTACGTACCCAACCTGCTGCTTTTCCCCATCGCCTACAGCGCGATACGCGAGCGCAAGCACGCCTTTGCGATCGTCGTCGTGTTGATCTGCGGAGCCGCGCTGGCCGCTGCCTCCGGGATTCTCAGTCCTCCACCCGACCCCGCCACGTTCGACCCGGCGCGCGCGACGGGGACGGTCGGCGACGCCAATGAACTCGCCGCCGCGCTCGTCGTGGGGCTGTTCCTCGCCTCGGCGATCCTGTTCGATCGAGCCCGACCCGCTCTGCTGCGGGCGCTGTGCGCGTGTACCGCCATTCTCTGCCTGGGCGGCATCGTCCTCTCGCTCTCCCGTGGTGGCCTGGTGGCGCTCGGCGTGGCAGCGGTCGTCGCCGTCATCGTCGCCGGCCGTTGGAGGGCGCCGATGCTGGCCGCCGCCGCCGCTGTGTGTGGCAGCGCGATCTTCTATTTCGTGGCGCTCGCGTCGCTGCCGGCGCGCGAACGGGTCACCCAAGTCGGCACCGGGACAGGACGCACAGACCTGTGGACCGTGGGTCTGCGCATGCTGAAAACTCATCCGCTGAACGGTGTCGGGGTCGGCAATTTTCAGGACACCTCGATCCACTATCTGCTGCAGCCCGGGCTAATACACCGAGCCGACTTCATAATCACCACCCCGAAGATCGCTCACAACACTTACCTCCAGGCGTTTGCCGAGCTTGGGATCCCCGGTGGGATCCTCCTGCTGGTGATCATCGGCGCCGGCGCCGGTTGCGCACTGCAAGCCGCTCGCATCGCCTCAAAGAC
>JBOGYB010000091.1:0-6442 GCA_050696555.1 Solirubrobacteraceae bacterium
TCTCCATCCAGTCGAGATACACGCGGCGGTGGTTGTCGGGAACGATCCTGACGCGCCCATCCTGCACCGCCTCAATCGCTGGAACCGCAAGCTCAGTCATGTTCATGAACCACTGCAATGAGATGAGCGGCTCGATGCGCTGACCGGAACGATGGGAGTAGGGCACCTCGTGCTCATACTCCTCGCGCGACATGATTCGGCCTTCCTGCTCGAGCGCCTCCACCACCGCCTCGCGTGCCTCCATGACAGTCAATCCCGCGAAACGCTCGCCCGCCTCCGCGGTCATGCGACCGTCCTCACCGATTACCGACACCTGATCGAGGTCGTGACGAGAGCCGATCTCGAAATCGTTGGGGTCGTGCGCGGGGGTTATCTTCAGCTGGCCCGTCCCGAAGTCCATCTTCACGTACTCGTCGGCGATGATCTGCAGGTGACGGCCCACGAGCGGCAGAATCGCCGTGCGTCCCACGAGATCGCGGTAGCGCTCATCGTCGGGGTGCACCGCCACCGCGGTGTCCCCCAGCATCGTCTCCGGACGCACGGTGGCGATAGTCACGCTCCCCCCGCCCTCCACGTCGTAGCGGATCGAGTAGAGCGTGTCGATCTCGCGACGCTCCTCCACCTCGAGGTCCGAGATCGCCGAGCGGCTGCCGGGGTCCCAGTTGACGATGTAGCGGTCGCGGTAGATCCAACCCTTCTCGTACAACGCCACGAACACCTCTGCCACGGCGCGCGTGTAACCGTCATCGAGGGTGAAGCGCTCTTCGGAGTAGTCACAGGAGGCACCTAGGCGCTTGAACTGCTCGACGATCGCGTGGCCGTAATGCTCGCGCCACTCCCACACGCGCTCGACGAACGCCTCGCGCCCGATCTCCTGACGGCTCGTACCCTCTGCGCGCAACGCCTTCTCCACCTGCGCCTGCGTGGCGATCCCGGCGTGATCTGTGCCGAGAATCCACTTCGTGCGACGACCGTTCATGCGGTGGTAGCGGATCAAGGCGTCCTGGATTGATCCGTTGAGTGCGTGGCCCATGTGCAGCGACCCGGTGACGTTCGGCGGGGGGATCGCGATCGAATAGTTCTCGCTTGCCTCTCCGTCCGGCTCGGGGTGAAACAGCCCGCTCGTGAGCCACCGCTCGACGATCCGCGGCTCGACCTCTGCAGGCTCGAAGCGGGTCCTGTTTTCAAGCTCGTCGATGCGCTCACTCATGGGAGCGTGAGTGTACGCCGGGGAGCGCCTGCAGCGCTGGTTACTGCGCCAGACCGCCGAAGATAGCGAACGGGCGGGCGGGGTCGTGCAGTTTCACCCACATCGGCCAGGCGGCACCCTCCACGTCGAGCGTGCTTCCTTGCGGAGCCTCCGTGCGCAAGCGCTCGGCAAGTGCTTGTGCGTCATCCTCGTCGTTGGCGCCCAGCGTGAGGTGACGCCAGTGGCTTTGTACCGGGATGCCCTCCGCGGCGAGCCGCTCCGCGAAGGCCCGCGCATCGTGGTGGGTGGGGAGCGTGATGCGCACTTCCCACTCCGGATAGCCGGCCTGCTCGGATTCCTCTGTCTCCTCCTGCTCCAGACGCTCGTGCTCGGCGGCGTGCGCAGAGAGCGTTGAAGGCAAGGGCAGCGAGGCGTCCTCCCAACGGTCCTCCTCGGGGTGCCATCGCCACGAGCTCATGTCTGCGGAGATGCCCTGCTCGGAGAGCACCGCTTCGACCACCGCACGCGCCCGTCCGGCCTCCTCGGAAGAGTCGGCGTACAGGAACACGTGACCCTCCTCGTGGCTCACGGCGACGTGCTCGGGGCTGGGAGCGCCGGTCCCGCCGTCGCGCTCGTGCGACTCCAGCGCACGCAGGAAGTCGTGTGCCCGCTCGCGCGGCACCTCTACGCGGATGCGGTACTCGTCGTGCACGTCAGCTCTCCTCTGTCATCGACATGGGCGGGATGCTACTAACGGTCCGGCAGATCGGATACCTTGGCATTGTGAAGCTATTTGTCTACATAACTTTAAGGTTATAATCGATATGTGTCCGACGCCGCCATGCTGATCCGCCAAGCTCGTAATGACGTTGGCCTTAGCCAGGCCGCCCTGGCTCAGCGACTCGGGGTGAGCCAGGCCGCTATCGCCAAGCTCGAGCGCTCGGGGTCCAACCCCACAGTCGACACACTGGACAACGTGTTGTGGGCCACTGGACACCGTCTCACACTTGGGGCCTCTACATGGCGACCGGGCGTCGACGAGAGCTTGATCCGACAGCAACTGGAACTTTCACCGGCCGAACGGATACGCGGCATCGAAACGATGTATGCCGAAGCACGCACTTTGGCGCTAGCCGCCGCGAGGAGCCGCGGTGAACACGTCTGACTCGTGGATTGATCAGCCGAACCTGCGACTGAGCGTGCTGTTGCGCCGCCTCACCGATGGTCAGGTGGATTTCGTCGTGATCGGCGGGGTCGCCGTAATTATGCAGGGAGCACCACGCTTCACCAAGGATCTGGACATTTGCTACGCCACCGCAACACAGAATCTCGATCGCCTTGGCGTCGTGCTGACATCACTCAACGCCCGTTTGCGAGGGATCGATGAGGATGTTCCCTTCATCCCCGATGGACGCACACTCAGGCACACGCAGATCCTCACACTCACGACGCCGGACGGCAATCTCGACTTGCTCGTTAAACCAGACGGTTCCCCCAACTACAACACCCTCAGGGAACGGGCAAACCAGGTAGACATAGGGGGCTTCACTGTACGCATCGCGTCAATTGAAGACATGATCGCCATGAAGCGCGCCAGCGCGCGGGCGCAGGATCTAGTCGATCTCGAATCGTTGGAGATTGCCCGCCGACGCCAGCGCTCATCCGGCTAAATCTAGTCGCTGTCCCTACGCCGACTCCTCACGCAAGGAGCGCTCTTGGGGCTCCTCGGGGGCGGCTTCGGTGACGAGCGTGGGGGTGGTGCCTTTCTCGACCGTGTCGCGTGTGACGACGCACTTCTTGACGTCGCGACGGGAGGGCAGCTCAAACTGGACCTCGAGCAGGATCTCCTCGATGATCGAGCGCAGGCCACGCGCGCCGGTTTCGCGCTCCAGGCCCTTCTCGGCGACCGCTTGCAGCGAGTCGTCTGCGAACACGAGCTCGATGCCGTCGAAGGAGAAGAAGCGCTGGAACTGCTTCACGAGCGCGTTTCGAGGCTCGGTGAGGATCGACACGAGATCGTCGCGTGTGAGCTGATGAACCGCTGACATCACCGGCAGACGTCCGATGAACTCGGGGATCAACCCGTATTCGATCAGATCCTCCGGCAGGCAGTTCTCGAAGATCTCGCCGGTGTCGCGTTCTTGCTTGCTTTCGATCGCCGCCGCGAAGCCGACGCCGTTGTGGCCGATGCGACGCTCGATCACCTGGTCGAGGTGCGCGAAGGCGCCTCCGCAGATGAACAGGATGTTGGTGGTGTCGATCGTGAGGAACTCCTGATGGGGGTGCTTGCGCCCACCCTGCGGCGGAACCGACGCCTGGGTGCCCTCGAGGATCTTCAGCAGCGCCTGCTGGACGCCCTCGCCTGAGACGTCGCGGGTGATCGACGGGTTGTCGGCCTTGCGCGCGATCTTGTCGACCTCGTCGATGTAGATGATCCCCGTCTCCGCCTTCTTGACGTCGTAGTCGGCAGCCTGGATCAGCTTCAAGAGGATGTTCTCGACGTCCTCTCCGACATACCCCGCCTCGGTGAGCGCAGTGGCGTCGGCGATCGCGAACGGCACGTTGAGGATGCGCGCGAGCGTTTGCGCGAGCAGTGTCTTACCGCAACCGGTGGGCCCGAGCAGCAGGATGTTCGACTTCTGCAGCTCGATGTCGGAGTCGCCCGATTGCATCATCTGCACGCGCTTGTAGTGGTTGTAGACCGCCACCGAGAGAGTGCGCTTGGATGCGTCCTGGCCGACGACATACTCGTCGAGCACGTCGTAGATCGCTCGCGGCTTTGGCAGGTTCTCCAGATCGAACGCGGGTGGCGCCGCGAGCTCCTCGTCGATGATCTAGTTGCAGAGATCGATGCACTCGTCGCAGATGTACACCCCGGGACCGGCGATCAGCTTCTTGACCTGCCGTTGTGACTTGCCGCAGAAGCTGCAAAGGAGCTGCTCGTTTGAATCTGTCGGTCTCGCCATTAGGTAGCTCCTTGTGACTGTGCGACCAGTCCGAGCGCTAGTGCTCGGAGATCACCCGGTCGATGATCCCGTACTCCTTCGCTTCCTCCGAAGACATGAAGTAGTCGCGCTCTGTGTCCTTGCTGACCTGCTCGAGCTTCTTACCCGTGTGCTTGGCGATGATCTCATCGAGGCGTTTGCGCACGTCGATGATCTCCTTGGCGTGAATCTCGATGTCGGTAGCCTGACCCTGGAAGCTCGAGGACACCTGGTGGATAAGTATCTTCGCGTTGGGCAGCGCCATACGCTTGCCCTCAGCCCCACCTGCGAGCAGCAGAGCACCCATCGACATGGCGATACCGACACAGATGGTTTGCACGTCGGGCTTGATGAACTGCATCGTGTCGTAGATGGCAAGACCCGCGTACACCGAACCACCGGGAGAGTTGATGTAGATCGAGACATCCTTGGTGGGGTCCTCGGACTCCAAGTGCAGGAGTTGGGCGACGATCAGATTGGCGATCTGGTCGTCTACCGGGGTCCCCAGAAAGATGATGCGCTCGTTGAGCAGGCGGCTGTAGATGTCGAACGCTCGCTCGCCTCGCGAGGTCTGCTCGACCACCATCGGTACAAGTGGGCTCATGATCCTCGCTTCAGTTTCGCTTCAGTGGTCGGATTCCTTCTGAACATATCCCGATCGCGCCGATCACAAAGGCTAGCGGTCCGGTGTCCACAGTCGCGCACCAGCCGCCTCACTATCCTCCGCCGCGTCCTTGTGATCCTCGGACTCGGGCGTCCACAGCTTCTCGCGTGCCTGCGCCTGCTCCATAGGTATCGGCTTTGAATGATCGGCCACCCACTCAACTGCTTGGCGTGCCGCGAGATCCTCGACCAGGCCTTCGATGCGCCCTGACTGACGCAGGTCGTCGAGTAGCTTCTGCGGCTCGACCTTCTCGCGCTCGGCCGTGGGTGTGACGACATCCAGCAGGTCATCCTCGCTCGGGACGATCTCCTCGGCGGCGACGATCGCGGCGATCACGGCTTCGCGGCGCAGCGCAAGCGCTGCCTCGGGCAGCAGCTCGGAGATCAGATCCGCCTCCTCGCGCCCGGTTATCTTCAGGTATGCCTCGCGTGAGATGCCACGGTGGGAGAGGGAGTGCAGCATCCGGTCCCACATCTCCCTTGCCTTGGCCTGCACGAGCGCCTCGGGGGTGTCGACGTGGGCGTTTGCGACTGCCGCGTCGAGCGCCGCCTCGCGGAACTCCGCGTCGACCCGCTTCTCCTCGGCCTCGCTCAGCCGTGTGCGAATGTCCTCACTGAGCTCATCCACGGAGTCGAAGCCCATGTCGACGGCGAAGTCCTCGTCGACAGCGGGGAGCTCCTTGTGCTTGACCTCCTTGACGGTCACCTCGAACGACGCCTCCTCACCGGCGAGCTCCTGGGCGGGATAGTCGGCAGGGAAGGAGAGCTCGATCGTGCGTGTCTCTCCGGCCTCAGCGCCTTCAAGCCCCTCCTCGAAGCCGGGAATCAGGTTGCCCGAGCCGAGTTCTACGAGCTGGTCACGACCCTCACCACCTTTGAATGGCTCACCTTCGATCGAGCCGAGGTAGTCGACAACGACGAAATCGCCCGAAGCCGCGGGACGCTCGACCGTCTCAAGGCGCGCCAGGCGCTCACGCAAACCCTCGATCTCCTGCTGGATCGCTTCGTCCTCGACCGATATCTCTCGCCGGCCGACCTCAAGACCCTTGTACTCGCCCAGGCGCGCCGAGGGAAGCACACCTATCTCGATCGAGAATTCGAGCGCCGCTCCGTGTTGTGGCATGTCGCCGAGATCAAGTTGGGGATCGCCGACGGTGACGATACCTGCGGTGTCGATCGCGTCCGAGTACCAGTTCCCGAGCGTGTCGCGAACAGCTTCCTCGAGCACCACCTCACGACCTACCCGCTGGATCACAAGCGGCGCGGGGACCTTGCCACGACGGAAGCCGGGCAGCTTCATTTCGCTTCCCAACTGGCGGGCCTTGCGCTCGAGCCGAGCCTCGATCTCGCTCGCGGGGACCTCCACGCTCACGCGCACACGTGACTCGGGAAGCTCGGTTACGGTGGTCTTCAGGGTCGCCGGCATGGCTGCCACGATACCGTGCGGATCGATGCCCATCCCCACTCGTCGCGCTCATCGCTTGGAGACATGGCTGTGGACAGGTCCGTTCGGGCACCTGGTTGGGGGAATGCTCGATTTCACCGAAGCGCTTGCCCGTTACGCACGCTTCCGTTTGAGCGACAGGGCATCCAGGTAGCCCGAACG
>JBOGYB010000092.1:0-6441 GCA_050696555.1 Solirubrobacteraceae bacterium
GCGGTACGGGCTCCCCCGATGTGCAATGTCCCCGTGGGCGATGGCGCGAAGCGAACTCTCATAGGCCCGTCGGAGAATAGATGGTGAGACCGGGGTAACCGCAACGGGCCACCATCTATCCTCCGACGGGCCGTAAGATCGCGCCATGCTATTGGGCCGAGGGGATTGCGCGAAACAATGCTGATCGGCGCGCACGTATCGCCCGCGGGGGGATTGCCCAACGCGGTGGAGCGGGGACTGGAGCGCGACTGCCGGGCGATCCAGATCTTCAACCAGTCGCCGCGGATGTGGAAGCCCACCGTCTTCGCACCCGACGCCATCGACGCCTTTCGCGAGGCGATGGCGGAGAGCCAGATAGACGCGGTGTTGATACACGCCGTGTACTTGCTCAACTGCGCAAGCGAGGACACCGACATCCGCGCGAAGACCCTGACTTCGCTCACCCACTCCCTGCGTGTGGGCCAGGAGATTGGGGCTGCGGGCGTGGTGTTGCACCCCGGGTCCGCCAAGACCGGGGACCCCACCGCGGCGGTAGCTCGCGCAGGCGAGACGATCAAGGAGGCGCTCGCGGAGAGCGAGGGGTGCACGCTTCACTTGGAGAACACCGCGGGCGCCGGCGGGACGCTTGGGCGCTCCATAGACGAGCTTGCGGCGCTGCTGGAGGCCTGCGGTGGCGGCGAGCGCCTGCGGTTGTGCCTTGATTCATGCCACCTGTTCGCTTCGGGGTATGACATACGCACCGTCGTGGGCATGGATGCGCTCACCGAGGAGATCGACGCGAAGGTGGGGATTCAGCGGGTGGGGTCGTTGCACCTCAACGACTCGCAAACACCGCTTGGATCGAATCGCGACCGGCACGCCAACGTCGGCGAGGGGGAGCTCGGCGAGGAGGGATGTGCCGCTTTCCTATCGGCCTCCCCCTTCCAGGACCTACCGTGCGTGCTGGAGACCCCGGGGGAGAACCGCTCAGGCGCCACACGCGAGGAGGTTCAGCTGGCTAGGCGCCTGCGCGCGGAGGGGTTGAGCAAGCGCGAGAAGAAGCGCTAGACCCGCCGGTGGCAACACAACCCGGTGTGGCGCGACAGCACTACCAAGTGCGGTGGAGAAAACCGTCAGCCGGTAGCGGCGAGCGCCGCTGTGGGCGCCAGGGCCGCTTCGAGCTCGGCACGCACAAACGGGGTGTGCTGGACTCGGTATCTCTCACCTAGACGCAGGATGCGGGTGCCGGCGCTGGTGAGCATCTCCAGCACCACCTCTGCAGCACCCTGGTGGGTGTCGATGACGTCCTTGAGATCCTCGATCGCGCTTGCCGGCAGGCGTGCGGCGTCGACCTTCAAACGTACGGGCTCGAGCGCGGCGGCCTGCGCGATCGACGCGGCCTTTGCCTGGCTGTTCGCGCGCGCGATCTCCTCGTCGGTGGGAGCAAACGTCTCGACCGACTGCACCACAAGGGCTGTCTTGTTCGCCTCCTTGTGATCCACACGACCGCGCACGAGCACCACTTGGTCAACCGCGAGCGCTGCCTCATGCTCGGCGAGGGCCTTGCCGAACACGAGCATCTCCACCGACCCTTCGAGGTCGTCGAGCGTGGCGAACATCATGTGGTCGCCATTGCGGGTGCGGATGCGCTTTGACTCGGTGATGATCCCCCCGACGGTCACCCAGTCCTTGTCGCGACGGTCTGAAAGCGCCGCCAGCGAGCAGTCGGCTCGAGCGCGCATCGCCTCACGCATCGGCTTGAGTGGGTGCGCGGAGATGAACAGGCCGATCGCCTCCTTCTCCACGGCGAGCAGCTGTGGTTGGTCGAACTCCTCGCTTGGGATCGGCGGGTGGCTCGGCCTGAGCAGACTAGAGCCCGGCCCCGCGTTCCCAGCCGCGCCCGGAGAGGAGGCGGAGCCGTCGAGGTCGAAGATCGAACCCTGCCCGACAAGCGCGTCCTGCTGTGCCTTCTGTCCTGCCGCCTGGGCGGTTTCGAGCACTCCCAGCATCCCCTTGCGGGTGGCGCCGGTGGAACCGAGCGCACCGCACTTGATGAGCGCCTCGATCGCCTTCTTGTTGACCGCACGGGAGTCGACGCGCTCACAGAAGTCCCATAGCGACGAGAACGGGCGGGCGGGCGATCCATCACGTGCCTGCTTGATCGCCTCGACCGCTTGGTAGCCGACACCCTTCACGGCGTCCAGGCCGAAACGGATGTTGCGGTCGACGACCGTGAACTCGTGGTCTGAGAGGTTCACGTCGGGTGGGAGGATCTCGATCCCCATCTCCTCACAGCGAGCTACGAAGAACGGGACCTTGTCCTTGGTGGACATCACCGAGGAGATCAGCGCCGCCATGTACTCCGCCGTGTGGTTGGCCTTCAACCAGGCGGTGCGGTAGGCGATCAGCCCGTAGCAGGCGGCGTGTGACTTATTGAAGGAGTAGTCGGCGGATTTTTCGTTGGTCTGCCAGAGGAACTCGATCGTGTCGTTGCTGGTGCCGGACGCGCGGCAGCCCTCCACGAACTCGGGCTTGAGCGCGGCCATCGCCTCACGGTTCTTCTTGCCGATCGCCTTGCGCAAATCGTCGGCCTTGGCCCCGGAGAAGCCGGCGATCTCCTTGGAGATCTGCATGGCTTGCTCCTGGTAGAGGATGACTCCCTTGGAGGACTCGAGGATCGGGGCGAGGCGCTCGTCGGGGTAGGTGATGCTCTCGGGTTTGTGCTTGCCCTTCGCATACACGGGAATCTGGTCCATCGCC
Source organism: Solirubrobacteraceae bacterium (assembly GCA_050696555.1). Taxonomy (GTDB): domain Bacteria; phylum Actinomycetota; class Thermoleophilia; order Solirubrobacterales; family Solirubrobacteraceae; genus Palsa-744. The sequence continues at coordinate 2,740 of JBOGYB010000092.1, forward strand.
CCCGGGCGGTAGAGCGCGTTGAGTGCGACAAGGTCGTTGAATTCGTCGGGGCGCACCTTCTTGAGCGCCTCACGCATCCCCTCGGACTCGAACTGGAACACCCCGATCGAGTCGCCGCGAGCGAGCATCTCGTACGTGCGCGCGTCGTCGAGCGGGAGCATGGACATGTCTGGACGCTCTCCGGTGGAGCGCTCGATGATGTCGAGCGCATCCTCGATCACGTCGAGGTTGCGCAACCCCAGGAAGTCCATCTTCAGCAGTCCGATTTCCTCGATCGGCTTCATCGAGAACTGCGTGACCGTGCGGTAGGAGCGCTCCCCGTCCTCGCCGGTGCCGGCGTCGGCGAGCTGCAGCGGCACGATGTCGGTGAGGGGGCGGTCGGCGATCACGACCGCGGCGGCGTGGATCGAGGAGTTGCGCACGATCCCCTCGAGGCCCTTGGCGGTGTCGACGATCTTGCGTGCGTCGGGCTCCTCGTCGTAGGCCTTGCGCAACGGTTCGCCCGCTTTCAGGCAGTCGTCAAACGAGGGGGAGCGTCCCATGATCGGGTCGGGGATGAGCTTGGCGAGACGATCTCCCGAGCCGTAGTCGTAGCCGAGCACACGCGCCGCGTCGCGGGTGGCGGCGCGCGGGAACATCTTGCCGAAAGTGACGATTTGCGCGACCGACTCGCGGCCGTACTTCTCTGTGACGTAACGCATCACGCGCTCACGGCCGCGCACCGAGAAATCTATGTCGATATCCGGCATCGACACGCGCTCGGGGTTGAGGAAGCGCTCGAACAGGAGGTCGTAGCTGAGCGGGTCCACATCGGTGATGGCAAGGCAGTAGGACACGAGCGAGCCCGCCGCCGAACCACGGCCGGGACCGACGGCGATGCCGTTTTGCTTGGCGAACTTGACGAAATCCCACACGATCAGGAAGTAGGCGTTGAAACCCATCCGGTCGATCACCCCGAGCTCCATCTCCATGCGCGAGAGCGCCTCCGCCGGGGGCGGGTCGGAGTAGCGTGCGCGCAAACCCAACTCCACTTGGGAGCGCAGCAGCTCGCGCTCGGAGACCCCCTCGGGGGTGGGGTATTTGGGGATCAGTTGCGCTTCAAGCTCTAGCTTTACGTTGCAGCGCTCGGCGATCTCCAACGTGCTCGCGATCGCCTCGGGCCACTCCGCGAACGCCTGGGCCATCTCGGCGTTGTCGCGCAGGTAGAACTCGTTGGTGTCGAAGGTCATCTTCGGGGCGGCGAGGGTGCTCTTGGTTTGCACGCACAGGAGCGCCGTGTGGTGGTCGTAGTCCTCGCGGCGCAGGTAGTGCACGTCGCCTGTGCCCACCAGCTTGCCCCCCATCTCGCCGGCGATCCTGACGATCCCCTCGTTGCACTTGTCTTGCTCCGCGAGGCCGTTCTTCTGCACCTCGAAGTAGAGGTTCTCCGCCCCGAAGATGCGCGCGAGGTCGTCGGCGTGGGCACGCGCGTCGCCCGGGCGGTCGTCGAGCAGGCGCTGGCAGAAGCGCGAGGCGAGGCATCCGGTGAGCGCGATGATCCCCTCCGAGCGCTGCTCGAGCTGAGCGAGGTCGAGCGTGGGCTTGCCACGGTGCAGCCCCTCGAGGAAACCCGCCGAGGAGAGCTGCACGAGGTTCCGGTAACCCGCGTCGTTTGAGGCGAGCAGCGTGAGGTGGTTGCGCTCGACGCGACCCGGACCGCGTGTGGTGTGGTCCTCGACTAGGTATATCTCGCACCCGAAGATCGGCTTGACCCCGTGCTTGGCGCAGGCGCGGTGGAGCTCCACCATGCCGTTCATCACACCGTGGTCGGTAAGACCGAGCGCGGGCTGACCGAACTCCGCGGCGCGCTTGGCGAGCGCCTCGATCTTGCACGCACCGTCGAGCAGCGAGTACTCGGAGTGGACGTGCAGATGGGCGCAGGCGGGAGAGGTCACCGACGTTGGATGGTATGCCTCACGGCGGCGGAGAGAGGTGCGGGCCGCGGGGCCTCAGGCAACCGCCAGCGACAGCCCCTGTGCGCGGGCGGTCCACTGTAGGAACATGTCCACCGAGGTCGCATCGCCGGTCACGAGCGGGGTGTGCTCGGGGGTCGCAGGAGACCCCGCCAACAGGCAGATGAGCGCGTGGCCGGAGAGCGCAACCGTCGCCACCGGCTGACCGGACGGTGTGCGGCTGACGTGAACCGGGGCGCCGTCGCTAACGCGGACATAGATGATCAGCCCCGGCTGCCCCTGAATCTCGAACGCCAGCTCGAAACGGCGACCGGTTGTCCAGGATGGGTCGATCGCCTCCGACAGCGCCAGCAGCAGCAGCCCCGGCCACACGTCTACCCCGGCGGTAGCAAGGTCGGCAAGCGCGAGCGGCTGACGGCGTAGCTTCATGAAGCGGCGCGCTCCACGCCTGCCCTTGCGTACCCGCAGTCCCTTCTGCCTGCGCAAAGCACCCCCCGCGGCAAGCTCGCTGAACGCCGCCACCGAACCCTCGAGCGAGAAGTCGACGGGGCCGGCGGCTTCCCTGGAGATCGCCGCATGGCCGGGATCGAGCGTGACGAAGAAGGAGCCGAGCTCGCGGATATCGATTTCGTAGCTAACCGGCTTGTCCACCATCTCGGCCTGCGCGGGAAGCAGCTCGATCACGAGTTCGGCAGCGAGCTTCGCGTCGCGCTGAGCGGCGAGGCGCCGGATCGCGGGCGCCAGCCAGGAGACTCGCTTCTTGGGCACCGAGAGCGGGCGTGCCTGTAGCGCCACGGGCTCTGAGGTGACGACCCTGGGTGCGGCCGCGACCGCCGGTCGCACCAACGATGGCTCCACCTCGACGAGGGGCGCCTCCTCGGCCGACGCCTCCTCGACCGGCGCTTCCTCGACGGGCACCTCCTCCGCGGGCGACTCCATAACGGTTTGCGCCTCCTCGCGCGCGGGCGCGTGGAGTGGGCTTTCCTCCACGGGCGCACGCGAGTCCTCCTCCACGGACAACTCACCGGCGCTCGCCTCGATCGCGGCGGGCTCCTCCGCGGGTGGCGCCTCGGGCGCGGGCGAGTCCTCCTTGGCCGGCGATACCACCTCGACGGGCGGCTCTACCGCGACTGACCCCTCGACAGGCGGCTGCTCGGGCGCCTCGACAGCAGGCTGCTCTTCTACGACAGGCTCCTCGACGACTTGCGCCTCAGGAGCCGCCTGCTCCTCTACAGGCTCCTCGACGACTCGTGCCTCAGAAGCCGCCTGCTCCTCTACAGGCTCCTCGACGACTTGCGCCTCAGAAGCCGCCTGCTCCTCTACAGGCTCCTCGACGACTTGCGCCTCAGAAGCTGCCTGCTCCTCTACAGGCTCCTCGACGACTCGTGTCTCGGGAGCTGCCTGCTCCTCTTCGGCCGCCTGCTCCTCCTCCACCGCCTTGACCTCGGCGACGCGGGCGCGGAGGCGTTCGACCGCGGCGACGAGCGCGTCAGCCATCTCGCGACGGTGGATGGCCTCGCGCTCTGACTCGGGCTCGGTGGTGTGCTGGAGTAGCGCAGGGGGTGGCTCGGCGGCAAGCTGGGCCCGCAGGTCGTCAGCGGTGCGGGTGAGCTCGAAGCGGAGGTCCTCCATGCGGTTACCCATCGCGGTGAGCTCGCGGACGTAGGTCTCGCGCTCCCACGTGACCTGCTGCTGGAGCTCCTCGCGCACGGCGGCGAGCTCACGCTCGAAGCCCGTGCGCAGACCGGCG
>JBOGYB010000093.1:0-6401 GCA_050696555.1 Solirubrobacteraceae bacterium
CAGCACTACCTGTGGGATCTGTCGAACGCTCCCGACATCCGTCGTCACGAGATCGAGGCGTTCGAGTTCGGCTACAACGCCGTCAACGACGATCTCGCCCGTGCGGTGGTGGAAGAGGTCGCAGACTCACCCGAGGCGGTGGTGATGGTGCACGACTACCACCTTTACACGCTGCCCGACCTCGTCCGCCGGGCCCGTCCCGACGTGTTCCTGCACCATTTCATCCACATACCCTGGACACAGTCGGACTCATGGCGCGTGCTCCCCTCCCGCATCAGGCACGAGATCTACGCAGGGCTCCTTGCCAACGACATCATCGGCTTTCACACACGCTCCTACAGGCGTAACTTCCTGCAGTGTTGCCGCGACCTGATGGACCTGGAGGTGGACTTCGAGCGGGGATTGGTGCGCTGGCAGGACCGGGAGGTGTGGGTGCGCGCCTACCCCCTCCCGATCGACCACGAGGCGGCGCGACAGGTGGCAAGCAGCGCACGGGTGGCGGAGTTCGAGCGCGAGCTGCTACGCCGGCGGCGCGACTTCCTGATCTTGAGAGTGGATCGTGCGGATCTCTCGAAGAACGTGCTGAGGGGCTTCTCGGCGTTCGACCTGTTCCTTGAGCAGCACCCCGAGTTCCGTGAGCGGGTGACGTTCGTGGCGCAATTGATGCCCTCGCGTACCGACGTGCCCGAGTATGCGGAGTACCTGGAACGCATCGAGGCGCTCGTGGCGGTGGTGAACCATCGTCACGGGACCCCCGATTGGATGCCGATCCAGCTGAAGCTGCGTGACGACCTCGAGGAGGCGATGGCTGCTTACAAGCACTACGACGTGCTGCTCGTGAACGCCATGTTCGACGGTATGAACCTCGTTGCGAAGGAGGGCCCGATCGTGAACGAGCGGGCGGGGGTGTCGATCCTCTCGGAGAACACAGGGGCACACGAGGAGCTGGGGGAGTATGCGCTGTCGGTGAACCCATTCGACATCCAGGAGCTCGCCGACTCGATCCACGCGGCGCTTGACATGCCTGCGCAGGAGCGCGCGCGGCGCGCACGGGGGTTGGTGGAGATCGTGACCTCGCGCGACCCCGGTGACTGGATCGACGAGCAGTTGGCTGACATCAAGGCAAAGGGCTCAACCTCGTAGCCGAGCGAGCGCCCGTCTCGGGACCGCCTAGCGCTGTTATCATCCGCCGCCGCGCCGTGAGCGTGCCTTTATGACCTTGCCTGCCTCCATATACGACCTCGTGTTGCTGCTCGACCTCCAGGTCGAGGAGCCGGTGCGGGCAAAGATCGTCGCCGACACACACGCCGCAATCGCAGCGAAGGGGGAGTTGACGCGCCACGACGAGTGGGGTGAGCGCGCTCTTGCTTACCCGATCGATCACAAGGCGACCGCCGAATATCACCTGCTGCAGTTCCATGCCACCGAGGTGGAGCTGATCTCGGAGCTGAACCGCACGCTTCACATCACCGACGGGGTGATCCGGTTCCGCATTAACAAGCTCAAGCCGGGGACCCCTGAGGCTCCCGAGATGCGCCCGGAGCGCGTCGGCGCGGTTGCGGCGCGTGAGGAGGTTCCCGCGCACGCTCGCGACGAGGGGGAGAGCGAGCACGCCGAGGAGCAAGCAGTCGCTTGAGGTCCTGATCCAGGACCTAATACACTCGGAGGCGTGCTGTCGCCGAGTGGAATGACCGTCGGGGAGCTTCTGTGAGCGAGCATCCGATAGGCGACGGGCCGGGAATGCGTAGGACGGACATCCTGCGCGCGTCACCACCGATGTTCGAGTCGCGCGTGCTCGACGCCTTCTCGCGCGTGCATCCGTCGGTGCCGATCGTCATCTTCATGCCGGTGATCGTGGGCCTCGCCGCCTGGGAGCTCTCGTTCCGGAGCCTGCCCGTGACTGTTGGGCTGACGGCGGCGGGCTACGCGCTGTGGACGTTGTTTGAGTACTGGCTGCACCGCCTGGTGTTCCATTTCGAGCCCGATCACGGTATCGGGGCACGCATGCACTGGATCATTCACGGGGTCCACCACGAGCATCCCAACGACCCACTGCGCCTGGTTATGCCGCCCGCGGTGAGCATCCCGCTCGGGGCACTCGTGTTCGGGGCGATCTACCTCGCGTTCGGCAAAAGCTACGCCCCCGCAGTGGGGGCGGGTTTCTTCTGCGGATACCTCGCCTACGACATGCTCCACTACTACGTCCACCACTTCACCCCTCGATCGCGGGTGGGCAGGATGCTGCGTGAACGCCACATGCGCCACCACTTCCAGGACGACACGTGCGGGTTCGGGATCAGCGCGCCCTACTGGGACGATGTGTTCGGCACCTCCTCGCGGGTACACGGCGGGGAGACCTCGAAGCAGTAGCGCTCGCAAAGAGCGCTGTTCGCGCAGGACCCGGTGGGGTCGGCGCGGCATCACGCACGGCCAGGGCTCTAGACTCGCTCTACAGTGCCGGCCTCGGCCCGCAGCGGGCTGCGAAGTCCCCGATGGCACACCGACAGAGCGAAAGGAAGACACCGTGGCCGCCAGCAACATCAACCGGGTCGTGATGACCGGAAACCTGACTGCCGACCCCGAGCTGCGCTCGCTGCCGAGCGGCTCCTCGGTGTGCAAGCTGCGCATCGCGTGCAATACCCGCCGCAAGAACGGGAGCACCGGCGAATGGGAGGACAAGCCCAACTATTTCAACGTCACGGTATGGGGTAACCAGGGCGAGAACGCTGCCCGCTACCTCGCCAAGGGGCGTCCGGTGGCGATCGACGGACGCCTGGAGTGGCACGAGTGGGAGGCCCAGGACGGCACGAAACGCAGCGCAGTCGATATCATTGCCGACTCGGTGCAGTTTCTCGGGTCCCGCGAAGATACCTCCGGCGGCGGAGGGTTCGCGGGTGGAGGAGCCTCACAGGGCAGCGACATCCCGGTTGACAACGGTGACTTCCAGCCCGCACCGGTCTCCAGCTCAGCTGGGGACGACGACATTCCGTTCTAGCGGCAAACACGACAACGAGGTCTTTTTCAAGTGGCAAAGCGCGGTCGCGGCAAGCCTGTCCGGCGACGAGACAAGAAGGGTGGGTCCGGTAGCGGAAGGCGCAAGCCTTGCCAGCACTGCCGCGACAAGGTGGAGCAGGTCGACTACAAGGATGTGACGACCCTCCGCAAGTTCATCTCCGAGAAGGGGAAGATCCGCTCACGGAGGATCACCGGCGCGTGTCGCCGCCACCAGGGACAGATCGCCCGTGCCGTTAAGCGGGCACGCGAGTTGGCGTTGCTCCCCTACGTGAACGAGGGCGGGCGCGACGACCATCCTCGACGCGAGCGCGGGGACCGCGAGCGCGAGCGGTAGAGCGATATGCCCGAAGCGATACTTCTCAAGGACGTCGAGACGCTCGGCGAGCAGGGTGCGGTGGTGGATGTCTCCAAGGGTTATCTGCGCAACTTCCTGATCCCCCGCAAGCTCGCCCAGCCGGCAACCAAAGGGGCGATCGAAGTGGTGCGCCAGCGCCAGGAAGCGGCCGAGCGCGCGGAGCGCGAATACCACGAGAAAGCCGCTGAGAATGTGGCGCTGTTGAACAAGACAGTGCTCACGATCACCCAGCAGGCCGGCGCCGACGGGCGGCTGTTCGGATCGGTCACCGCCCAGGACATCGCGGCCGCGATAAGGGACGCTCGTGGGTTGCGCACCGAGAAGCACAACGTGCATCTACCCGAGCCGATCAAGAACGTCGGCACCTACATGGTCGTGGTGGAGGTCGTGGAGGGGTCGACCGCCACTGTCAAGACCATGGTCGTAGCGCAGAAGTAGGCTCGCGGGCGTCTCCCTCCCTAGTCGGCCGCCTTTTGCGGTCTGCTGCTCGTGCGAACATGTGTTCGTGGATGAGAGCGTCAATGATTTCCCTCCCAATTGCGGGTTCCGGGCACGAGGTTTAGAGCGGCCCGACGTAGACTCGCCAGAGCGATGAGCGCGGTCTCTCAAACCAACGGCTCAGGTGTTCCGACGGGGGTGATAGCCCCGCCGCATAACCTCGACGCCGAGCAGTCGGTGCTCGGCGCGATCCTGCTCTCCGACCGTTCGCTGTACGCCCTGGTGATCGAAGAGGGGTTGCGCTCCGAGGACTTCTATCGAGACCGCCACGGCTTGATCTACGAAGCGATGCTGGCGCTCTACAACGAGTCGGAGCCGGTGGATGTGCTCACCGTGTGCGACCGCTTGCGCCAGACCGGCAAGCTTGACGAGATTGGCGGGCCGACCGCGGTGGACGAGCTGACCGGGGTTGTGCCGGCCGCGGGTCACGCGCGGCGGTATGCGCAGATCGTGCGCGAGAACGCACTCCTACGACGTCTGCTGGCGGCGTCGTATGACATCCAGTCGAGTGTGTTGGAGCGCACGGACGCGCCTCGCGAGCTCGTGGAGCAGGCCGAGAAGACGATGCTCGAGGTGGCGCGCGACGATCGCCAACAGGACTTCCGCTCGATCGAGGAGGTGCTGCACGAGGAGCTCGACAAGCTGCACCGCCTCTCGATCGAAGGCACTTCGCTGACGGGTGCGCCGTCGGGCTTCAAGGACCTCGACGAGATCACGGGTGGCTTCCAGCCGGGCAACCTCATCATCATCGCCGCGCGTCCTGCGATGGGTAAGAGCGCGCTCGTGTGCAACATCGCCGAGAACGCTGCCGTCGAACATGGCCGGCCGGTGGCGCTGTTCTCGCTGGAGATGGCGGAGGCGGAGCTCGCCCAACGCTTCGTAGCCTCCCAAGCGCGCATCAAGGGCGAGGAGTTGCGCAAGGGACGCGTGAAGGAAGAACGGTGGCCGAAGATCCTGAAGGCCTCTCAGCGCCTCGCGGCGGCGCCGTTGTGGGTGGACGATTCGAGCGACGTTGGGATGCTCGAGATCAGGGCCAAGGCACGCCGCCTGCACAGCCAGTGCGAGAACGGCCTCGGTTTGATCATCATCGACTATCTGCAGCTGATGCGCACCGACAGCCGCTACGACTCGCGCGTGACCGCGGTAGGCGAGCTCAGCCGTGGTTTGAAGATCCTGGCACGCGAGCTCGGCGTTCCTGTGATCGCGCTCTCCCAGCTCAGTCGCGCGGTGGAGACGCGCCCTGACAAGCGCCCCCAGCTCTCCGATCTGCGTGAGTCGGGAAACCTCGAGCAGGACTCCGATCTGGTGATGTTCATCTACCGCGACGAGTACTACAACGAGGACTCCGAGCGCCCCGGCGAGGCAGATCTGATCATCGCCAAGCATCGAAACGGGGCGGTGGGCAAGGTGACGCTCACCTTCCAAAAGGAGTATCCGAAGTTCATGAACTACGCGGGTGAAAGCCGCTACGCGGCATGAGTGCGGACATTCTCACCCTGCCTGGATCGCGCGATCCGGGTGCTTGCCCGCTTGGACTATGCGACGGGGGCGGGTTCATCGTTGACGAGGAGACCAATACCGCCTCGGACTGTCGCTGTCGCGCGAGTCGCATCGCTCGCAGGCGTGCGGCGACCCTCGAGGGCCGTATACCCAAGCGCTATCGAGGTGCGTCGTTCGATCGACCGCCCGTGCTCGGCCTGCCCGATGCAGTGGTGTCGGAGGTGCGTAGCTACGTGCGCAACCTCGACACACGCTTGGAGGAAGGTCGCGGGATGTGGCTGGTGGGGGACGTGGGGACGGGCAAGACGACGCTCGCGATGATCGTCTCGGCCGCGGCTCTGGATGCAGGGCACACCGTCGCGATCTACTCGCTGCCACGCCTGCTGAACTTGATCCGCGACGAGATCGGCACCGAAAACAGCCTGCTCGACCTGCTCGACCGCCTATCTGAGGTGGACTTGCTCCACATCGACGATCTCGGCGCCCAGCACACTACGCCGTGGAGGCTGGAGCAGCTCTATTCGATCGTGGACGCCCGCTACCAAGCAGGGCGACCCATCATCGCTACCACGAACCTGATGCCAAGCGACCTTGCGGAGCAGATGGGCAGGCAGATCCATACAACCGTCACCGAGGACGGTGACGGCCAGACGAGCGCCGAGCGCCGTGTCGTTTCGAACGACGCGAGCGAGGTGGTGGGCCAGCGCATCGTGTCACGTCTCGTGGAGATGTGTGGCGATCCCCTACCACTGTGGGGCGAGGACAAGCGACGCCTCTACCAGGCCGCCCCGCCGGCTACCGAATCGGTCGGTGCCGGCTCCACGCATGGCGCCTGACCGCTCCCACGAGACCTACCCTCCCGCCAACCCACCCAAGCGCACCGGGACCGGTCACCCTAAACTTCATGGCGCGATGCCCGGAATAGTCATAGTGGGCGCCCAGTGGGGCGACGAGGGGAAGGGGAAGATCACCGATCTTCTAGCCGAGCACGGCGATGCCGTGGTGCGCTTCCAGGGGGGCAACAACGCGGGTC
>JBOGYB010000094.1:0-6380 GCA_050696555.1 Solirubrobacteraceae bacterium
TCTCTGGCGTACACCAACCGCTGCGCCGCCAGCTCGTATTCCCCTTCGGCCATCGCCCGCTGCGCAGCCGTCATGAAGCGCTCCACCCGCTCCTCCGCGGGGTCGGGCTTTGAGAAGTCCACGAACTTCATGCTCCCCGCCGGCACGGTCCTCACGCCATGGGAGAACTTCACCCGCGCCCACTGCTGCACGTCCTCGTTCTCTTCACTGTCCCCTGTGAAGTAGATCCCTTCCACCGTCCCCACCCCCCACTCGGGGTATGACTGGCAGCGGGCGTACCTATGCACCACCGAGTGATCGGGCACCCGGCTACCGAAGGGATCGTTGCGCTTGCGGTCCGCCGCCTGCTCGCGCGCTCTCTGCTCGGCTTCGTAGGCCCTTCTCCCCGCCTCTTCCCGCGCCGCCTTCGCCGCCGCCGCACTCACCTTCACCGCGTTGCGCGACACCTTCCCCCCGCGCGAGGTTTCGGCCATCCGCTCGAGATGATCCGCCGCCTCGTTGATCGCCTTCAGGTGACGCTCGTGCTCGAACTGCTTCCCCGCCGGCGCGATATCGGGGTGCCAACGCTTCGCCATCCTCCGCCGCGCCAGCTGCACATCGCGCTTGTCAAACGGCGGCTCGATCTCCAAGAGGAGCATCTGCTGCTCGATGTCGAGGATCACCCCAGGCATGACCACACAACGTTACCGACCCCGCCCGCGCCCTCCAACCTCATATCCTGCGCTCCAATGTCCTCCCAATACATCTTCACCATGCACCGCCTGTCGAAGCTCCACCCCCCCGACAAGACGGTGCTGGACAACATCACCCTCGCCTTCTACCCCGGCGCCAAGATCGGCGTGCTCGGCTACAACGGCGCGGGCAAGTCCACCCTCTTGCGCATCATGGCCGGACTCGACGAGGACTATCGCGGCGAGGCGATGCTCACCCCCGGCGCCACCGTCGGGATGCTCGAGCAGGAGCCCCACCTCGATGACTCCAAGGACGTGAAGGGCAACGTCGAGGACGGGGTCGCCGCCACGAAGGCCCTGCTCGACCGCTTCAACGAGCTCGCCGCCAACTACTCGGATGACACCGCCGACGAGTTCGCCTCCATACAGGCCAAGATCGAAGCCGCCGACGCCTGGAACCTCGACACCCAGCTCGAGTATGCGATGGACGCCCTACGGCTGCCGCCAGCCGACGCCGACGTCTCCGCGCTCTCCGGCGGCGAGCGCCGCCGCGTGGCGCTCTGCCGGCTCCTGCTCTCCGCCCCCGACCTGCTGCTGCTCGACGAGCCCACCAACCACCTCGACGCCGAGTCGGTGGATTGGTTGGAGCGCCACCTCGCCGAGTACAAGGGCGCCGTCGTGGCGGTCACCCACGACCGCTACTTCCTCGACAACGTCGCCGGCTGGATCCTCGAGCTCGACCGCGGCAAGGGCATCCCCTACGAAGGCAACTACTCCTCCTGGCTGGTCCAAAAGCAAGCGCGCCTCGCCGCCGAAGAGCGCTCGGAAAAGGGCCGCCAACGCACCATCGCAGCCGAGCTCGAGTGGGTGCGCACCAACCCCAAGGGCCGCCGCACCAAGTCGAAGGCCCGCCTTGCCCGCTATGAGGAGCTCGTCGCCGAGGAGCGCAACGTCAAGCTCGACGAGGTCCAGATCCACATCCCCCCCGGACCGCGCCTGGGCGAGAAGGTGCTGGTCGCCGATGGTGTCAGCAAGGGCTTCGGCGAGCGGCTGCTGATCGAGTCGCTCTCCTTCGACCTCCCCCGCGCCGGCATCGTCGGCGTGATCGGCCCCAACGGCGCCGGCAAGACCACCCTGTTTCGCATGATCGTCGGCCAGGAGTCCCCCGACACGGGCACCCTCACCCTCGGCGACACCGTCCAGCTCGCCTACGTCGACCAGTCCCGCGACTCCCTCGACCCCTCGAAGACCGTGTGGGAGGAGATCTCCGACGGCCTCGACCACCTCAAGGTGGGCGACCGCGTAGTCAACTCCCGTCAGTACACCGCCGGCTTCAACTTCAAGGGCTCCGACCAGCAGAAGCGCATCGATAAGCTCTCCGGCGGCGAGCGCAACCGCGTCCACCTCGCCAAGCTCCTGCGCTCCGGCGGCAACGTGCTGCTACTCGACGAGCCCACGAACGACCTCGACGTGGACACCCTCCGTGCGCTCGAGGAAGCACTTCTCGCCTTCCCCGGCTGCGCCGTAGTCATCTCCCACGACCGCTGGTTCCTCGACCGTATCGCCACCCATGTCCTCGCCTTCGAGGGCGATTCCCAGGTCACCTGGTTCGAGGGCAACTTCGAGGCCTACGAGGAGGCCCGCCGCGAGCGCCTCGGCGCGGCTGCCGACCGTCCGCACCGGATTTCCTACAAGCGTTTGGCTCGCAACTGAGCCGCCGCCTCACGGCGGCGGTTTTGCGGGCAGATGGACACGCGTCAAAGCCGCCGACTGGCCAGACGGCCAGTGTGGACGTGGACCGATATGCTCGCCGGGCATGGACACGGTGTTCGATCGCGACACTGCCGTCACCCGCATCGAGCGCGGGGGCGACAACGGTGTGCCGACTGGCGAGGGCGCGTTGTTCGCGGCCACCGTCGCGCCCGGGTGGCGCGCCGGGCGCGGCCCCCACGGGGGGTACCTCGCGGCGATGTTGCTGCGCTCGCTGATCGACACGGTGGATGACGATTTGCGCACGCCCCGCTCACTGACGATTCACTACCTGAGGGCGCCCGAGCCCGGGCCAATCGAGATCCGCACGACCGTCGAGCGTCAGGGGCGCTCGCTGAGCACCCTCTCGGCGCGGATGGAGCAGAACGGCAAGGTCACCGCGCTCGCGCTCTCCGCCTTCTCTGTCCCGTGGACCGCCCCCTCCGCCAACGAGCTGCCGATGCCCGATTTGGCGCCACCCGACATGGAGCGACTCTCCACGCCGAAGCTCTTCAAGGGCGCTCCCGAGTTCACACGCCAGCTCGTCATGCAACCCCGCGTCGGCGCCGTCCCCTTCGCCGCCAGCGGCGCCCCGATGAAAATCGGCGGCTGGATCGGCTTCCCGGAGGACCGCCCCGTCGATGCCCCCGCGCTAGCCCTCTTCTGCGACGCCTGGTTCCCACCTTCGTTCATCGCCCTCGACGTGCCCGCCATCAGTCCCACCGTGGACCTGACCATCCACTTCCGCCAACCCATCTCCGAGTGCGACTGCGACCCGAGTGCGCTCGTCCTCGCCGTGTTCGACACCCGCCTGCTCCACGATGGGCTGTTCGAGGAGGACGGCGTCATCTGGACTCCCGACGGCTCCGTCCTCGCCCAGTCGCGCCAGCTCGGCATCATCATGCCTACCGACAAACCCGTGCTTCAACCATCCCCCATAACGACAGGAGCAACAAGTGAGTGACTACACCGTCAAGCACATCAAAGACATGGAGGCCGCCTACGGTGGCGGCTTCGTCAAGGCGCGCGCCTCGCTGGGCGTCACCTCGTTTGGCATGCAGGTAATCCGGATGCCCGCCGACTACGGCGACTACCCGCTGCACGACCACGCCGAGAGCGGCCAGGAGGAGGTTTTCCTCGCGCTCAAGGGCTCGGGTTGGATCGAGATCGAGGGCGAGCGAGTGGAGCTCGAGCCCGACGTGTTCGTGCGCGTCGGCCCCACCCCCAAGCGCAAGGTGTTCGCCGGCCCGCAGGGCCTCGAGATGCTCGCGCTCGGCGCCACCCCCGGCGCCGTCTACGAGGTGGTCGGGATGACCGAGCTTGAAAGCACGAGCCCTCCCGTGGACGCGTTGGAGGGCACCAGCAACTAGCGCGCGAACGAGGTTTTGGCGTCCAGCTTCAACGCGGTCGCGGCTATCAAGGCCGCGGCCGCGTGGACGTCCTCCAGCTGCACGAGCTCGACCGGCGAGTGCATGTAGCGCAGCGGGATCGACACGAGCGCGGTGGGGATGCCGCCGCGGCTGAGGTGCACCGCGTCGGCGTCGGTGCCCGTGTTGCGGCCCACCCCCTCCAGCGTGAAAGCGATCTTCTCGCTCTCCGCCGTGTCGTGCAGCAGCTCGGAGAGGCGCGGGTTGAGCGTCGAGCCCCGGCTCAACACCGGCCCGGACCCCAGCTCGTGCTTGCCCGACTCCTTCACGTCGATCCCGGGGGCGTCGGTGGCGTGGGTCACGTCCACCACGATCGCCGCGTCGGGCTCCAGCGAGAAGGCACTCGTGCGCGAACCCCCGAAGGTGGTCTCCTCCTGGGCCGCCGCCACCGCCACGACCTCCCAGCCGCTCGCCCCACCCGCCTGGCTCACCAACCGCGCCGCCTCCAGCGCCACGAACGACCCGAGGCGGTTGTCGAGCGCTCGCGACGCCAGCCTTCCGTTCGGTAGCTCGACGGGATCGCCGTCGATGACCGCCACGTCGCCGATCCGCACCATCCCCCGCGCCTGCTCCCCGTCCTTGGCGCCGATGTCGATGTGCAGATCCCTCACCTCCGCCACCTTCTTGCGCTCCTCGTCGCGCAACAGGTGGATCGGCTTCTTGCCGATCACGCCTGTCACCTCGCCGTCGCGTGTGCCGAGCACCACCCGCTGGCCCACGAGGATCTGCGCATCCCACCCGCCCACCTCACGGAACCACAGGTACCCCTCGTCGTCGATGTGGGTCACGATCAAGCCGATCTCGTCGATATGCCCCATCACGATCAGCCGCCTGTTCCCATCGCTTCCTCCAGCCCGCGGAGCGACCCGCGCCGAGGGCGTGCCCACCACGTCGGTGCTCACCTTCGCGCCAAACCCCTCCGCCGCCGCGCTCCACACGGCCGCGGGGGCGGTCTCATAGCCAGAGGGACCGCGCGCCGCAAGCAACTCGCGCAGCGTCTGCGTGAAGCCGCCGCTGCTCGGCTTGGTCGAATCGGCGCCGCTCATGAGGCGAGCAACTGTCGCAGGACGTACTGGAGGATGCCCCCGTGGCGGAAGTAGTCGGCCTCCTTGGGGGTGTCGATGCGCACGGTCCCCTCGAACTCCACCCCCCCGGCTTTGACCTTGCACGTCTTGGGCAGCCCACCCGCGTTTAGCGGCTCTGAGATCCCCTCGATGTCGAACGGCTCGCTCCCGTCGATGCCGAGCGACTCGGCCGACTCCCCCGGCGGGAACTGCAGCGGCAGCACCCCCATCCCCACGAGGTTGGAGCGGTGGATGCGCTCGAAGCTCTCGGCGATCACCGCCTTCACCCCGAGCAGGCTCGTGCCCTTCGCGGCCCAGTCGCGCGAGGAGCCCGACCCGTACTCCTTGCCCCCCACCACCACGAGCGGCACGCCTTCTTGCTGGTAGCTCATGGCGGCCTCGTAGATCGAGGTCTCCTGACCGTCCTTTGTGGTGAACCCCCCTTCCGGGAGGGGGGGATCCGAAACAAGCTTGTTGCGCAGGCGGATGTTGCCGAACGTTCCGCGGATCATCACTTCGTGGTTGCCGCGGCGTGAGCCGTAGGAGTTGAAGTCACGTGGCGCCACCCCGTGCTCTTGCAGGTATAGCCCCGCGGGGCTGTCGCGCTTGATCGACCCGGCGGGAGAGATGTGGTCGGTGGTGACGCTGTCCCCGAGCAACGCCAGCACGCGCGCGCCGCGGATATCCGAGAGCGGCTCCGGCTCTTGGGGCATCCCCTCGAAGTAGGGCGGGAGGCGCACGTAGGTCGAGTCGGAGTCCCACGCGAAGCGCTCCCCCGTGGGCACGTCGAGCGTCTTCCACCGCTCGTCCCCCTCGAACACGTCGGCGTAGGAGGAGCGGAACATGTCCGACCTCACCGCCCCTTCGACCGTCTGCGCCACCTCCTTCGCGGAGGGCCAGATGTCACGCAGGTAGACATCCTCGCCGGCCTCGTCTCGACCGAGCGGGTCGTTCACGAGGTCGATGTCCATCGTGCCCACCAACGCGTACGCCACCACCAGCGGCGGGGAGGCGAGGTAGTTCATCTTCACGTCCGGGTTGATGCGACCCTCGAAGTTGCGGTTGCCCGACAGCACCGACACCGCCGCGAGGTCCTCGCGCTGGATCTCCTCCGATACCTCCTCCGGCAGTGGCCCCGAGTTGCCGATGCACGTCGTGCACCCGTACCCCACGAGGTTGAACCCGAGTTGCTCCAGCGACTCGGTGAGGCCTGCCTTGTCGAGGTACTCGGTCACCACCTTCGACCCGGGCGCCAGCGAGGTCTTCACCCACGGCTTGCTCTTCAGTCCCCGGCCGAGCGCGTTGCGGGCGAGGATGCCCGCCCCGATCATCACCGAGGGGTTGGAGGTGTTCGTGCAGCTCGTTATGGCGGCTATCACCACGTCACCGTTACGCAGCCCCTCTCGAGCGGAGGTGGGGTCTTGCAAAACAGGGTGACTCGCGCGAGCGCGCGCGGAGTAGGCCTTCTT
>JBOGYB010000095.1:0-6372 GCA_050696555.1 Solirubrobacteraceae bacterium
CCCCACGACGCGCGCTGAGGCCCCGGCCCGCTCACCACGGTCCGCCTGAACGACGGACCCAATTCCGCCCCTCCCGCAGCTCTCCGCCCTGCGCGTAGCCACCTTGCAGCCCCGCGAGACCCCCGCGACGGTCCGCTCCGCTCGATCCTGCTGCGCCGTCTCTCGCTGCGCTCCAACAGCACAACAGACCAGATACACGGCCCGCCGTGGAGTGCCCGTTTGGCTGCTGAATTTGATGGCCGGTTTCGGGTGTTCGTGGTCATTGGGTGTCGTGATGAGCGCATCGAGCATCCCGTCAGACCGCGCGGGCGGCTACGCCCGTTACCTGGAGGGGAAGACTGTCGCTCCGGAGCGCGGGGACTACTACCTCTCTCCTGACGGTGAGCTGACAGAGGCGCCGGGACGATGGTTGTCTGACCCTGAAACTCTCGGACGATTGGGCATCGAGGGTCTGCCCCAACGTTGGGCGAGGACTTCGTAGCATTGATGGAGGGACGAGATCCCCAAACCGAGGAGTGGTTGCGACCCGAGGGCGCGGGCGGTGGTCGCGGTGGGGGGATCGATACGACGTTCAGCGCCCCGAAGTCCGTCTCGGTCGTCTGGGCACTCGGTGATCCCTGGCAGCGCGAGCAGATCGAACAGGCACACGCCAACGCGGTCGAGCGGGCTGTTGGGTACTTGCGGGAGCGGGTGCCGGTGGCGCGGCGTCGCTATAGCGGCCAGATCGTGGAGGAGTTGGCGAAGGACATGATCGCTGTTGAGTACCGGCACACCACCGCCCGCGGCGTCTCCGGCGCGAGCGCTCCCGACCCGCAACTACACAGTCACGTCGTCATCACGGGCGTCGTGCGCGAGGACGACCGGATCGCCGCCGTCTGGTCACGACCCGTGTTCAGGGCGGCCGGTGAGGTTGGTGCGTTCTACCGCTCCGCCCTCGCTAGCGAGCTTGCCAAGGCGGGCTACCCGATCGAGCAGGCGACGGGAAGAACGCCAAGTATTTCGAGATCGCGGGGGTACCCGAGGAGTTGCGTGACGCGTTCTCGGGCCGCTCCCGTGAGGTGGCACGTGCAGCGGAGCGTTTCCGGGCCAGATACGGTCGTGCGCCTGAGCGTGGGGAGTTGCGGGATCTCGCGCTCGAGAACCGCCGATCCAAGCAGCTCACCACCCGCGCCGACCTTGAAAGCGCGTGGCGGGAGACGGGCGACCGGTACGCGTTCGGACCGCACGAGGCGCTGAACGTGCTCGCCGCACCACCGTCGGATGTGAGTGTGCGGTCGGTTGAGGTTCGGATCGAGGAGCGCCTGACAGAACGCCACGCCGTGTTCGAGCAACGCGACCTCTACACCGTCGCGCTGGAGCAAACCGCTGGAAAGCTGTCGCCACGGGAAGCACTCGACATGGCACGAGGGATGGTGCGCGACCGGCGCATCCTCACCTTGGAAGGCGGACGAATGACCACCCTCGTTGTCCGCGCCCAAGAGCAGGCAATCGAACGCTGCACAGCGAACCTCGCCAAACCTGCAGGCCGGGACGTAGGCCACGCGGCGAGAACAACCGCGATGCAAGAAGTCGCAGAGCGCATCGGCGGCCAGCTCACGGACGAGCAGGAGTTGGCGCTACTCGTTTTGACAAGTTCCGAGCGTGCCAGCGTGCTCGTCGGACCCGCAGGGACGGGAAGGGTGTCGTGATCGACGCCGCCGCACGGGCCAAGCAACTGGCGGGACATGAAACGCTCGGGATCGCCGTCTCAGGCTCGACCGCCGAGAGATTGGGCACCGACAGTCCCGCCCTCCAAGGGAGCACGCTCACACTCGACGCGCTCGTCGCTCGCGCACAAGCCGGGACGGTGCATGTCGGTCCCGCGACAACTGTGTTCCTTGATGAGGCCGGGATGGTCGACCACAAGCGCCTTGACGCCCTCACCGACCTCATCGAAAGCTCAGGAGCGAAGCTGATCGCTGTCGGAGACGGAAAGCAACTCCCTTCCATCGGACCCGGCGGCATGTTCGACAGGCTCACCCAACACGCACTAACAGTCGAACTCGACACGATCCACCGCACCACCGATCCCACCGAGCAACGAGCGTGGCAGGCGCTCCGCGCAGGGGAACCTGAGCGCGCGATGGCGCACTACCAAGCCAGAGGCAACCTCCATCTCGCAGACACCCGCGACCAGGCAGCCGAGAACGCCGTACAAGCATGGGCACGCCTCAGCCTCGATCACGACATGCGCCAGATCGCGTTGATCGCCGACGCCTCGAACGTCGAGATCGACAGGCTCAACGCCAGAGCACAACACCTACGCGACGAGCGTGGCGAACTCGGAGCCCGCGAGACCTACCCCACCGACACCCATTACGGCATCCGCGAAAACGATCACGTCGCGTTCATCGCCCAACATAAGCCATCCGGACAACCACGAGTCGAGAACGGCACCCGAGGCGAAATCACCAACATCAGACGCGACGGCACCCTCACACTCACTCTCGATGGGTCAGGCCGGGAGATCATGCTCGCGGGCAAGGAGATCGACTCGCTACGACTCGCCTACGCCCAACACGTCTACCGCCAACAAGGAGCGACCGCGGAGCGCTCCGTCGTGCTCACCGGCGGATGGCAAACCAGCAAGGAGTCAGCCTACGTCCAAGCCACCCGCGCACGAAACGGCACCGACTGGTACCTCGCCCGCGACCAACTCGGCCAAGAAGGACAAGACCCCGACCGGATCAACCGCCTCGCAGAACGCATGAGCCAAAGCCAAGAACACACGCCCTCCATCGCCTACCAAGAGACCTGGGATCCAACGCTCAACCCCCTACACGACAGAGAGTTGGTCCTGGGCTTTGATCTGCCAGAACGCGAGCAGGGACGAAACGCCACCGACCACGAGATTGAACTCGGGTACGAGCGCTAGAAGCCCGAGACTCGACGGGCTTTCGCCGATTAATCCCACACCTGCATCGACCACAGGCGCTCTGGGTCGGACAGCAGGGCCCAAGCAATCAATCCGACTAGCTCTGACAGTGTTTCCGGCAGCGCTCCTGCGTGCGTCGCGGCTACCTCGGCGTCGGGACCGGCGAGCTGATCGAGCAAACCATGAGACGAGTTTCGGACGGCGCGTACAACCGATCCTGCGTAGTCATCGATCGACATAGTGTCCTGATCGATACGCCCAACCCGGATACCGTCCTCGGCAAGCCGACCATGCAAAACGCCGCCTTCGATCTCCTGATAGGTCGTGTCGAACAGTTCACTTGCGCGCGCAGCGAACCGCGAGCCGAGCTGACTCGGCATGTTTGAGAAACCACGTTCCATAAGGGGTAGCGCCTCACGCCGGTCGAGCAGACGCCGAAAGCCGTTTCCTGATCGCCATTCGCGGCCGAACTTTCTCGCCGCCTTCGGCCCGTATCCCAATAGCGTCTCAAGCTTGTCGAGAAGATCGAACGTGGTGCCAAGCCTGGCTAGCGCAGGCACCTGCGGAGAAGCGTTCAGCACCCGAAGGTCCGCCAGCACCCTTTCCACGGTGAGTCGGAACGCGAGTTGGGCACCGCTGTCGAAGTCACCGTCGGATGTCGAGAACCGCGTCGGGTCGGTGATGATCGCGTACAGGAGATCGAGGCGGCTAACCCACCAAGCCAAGAGCGTCCCAAGGCTCGTCTTTGGAATCGAATTGATCCACACGTTGCCGCCCTCCAGGTTTACGGGCGGGCTCAGCACACGTGGCTCATAGATCGCGTTCAGTGAGACTGGATATTGCCGTCGGAGGTCAGCGACCGCACCGAACTCGATGGCGAGCGTGTGAGGCAGCCACGGCATCGCAAAACCCGTCGCGGCTGGGGAAAACGCCAAGAAAATAGGCTGCACAATGTCGGAGGTCGCGATTCGATTCGTAAGCGACTGTGCTTCGAGACTGCGGCGAGAATCACTCATTAGCGCCGCCACATCGAGATCAGGCGTGTGCTCGAACTGGAACAGGAGTTGCGACATGCCTAGACGGGGCAGGAGCGGCTCCTCGGCCGTGACGAGCCATAGGGTTGCTTCAGGGAGCGATTTCCACAAGCCCTCAAGTTGTGGCTCTAGCGTAGTGCGGAGCTCGGCGTTGCTGGTTACAAGCATCAAGAGGCCAAAGGCGTAAAGCATCCCCTCGCGTGTCTGAAGGTCAGCCGCGCGGTTGATTTCTTCGATCGCGCGCTGCTTATGTTTGGTTTCATGGTCATACCGGGGATGCGCCGCGAGTATGTCCCACATCCGGTCAAGGCTCTCGCCCCTCGATGCTAGGCGGTGCGCATCCAATAGCTTTGGAGCGTCCTCCATCTCGACAATCGCCGTTTCCGCATTGGGAAACGTGACCGCCAACGCCGCCATCTCCGCCATCGCTTTCTGGAAGTTCTGAGCACTCGACCCGGCTCGCAGCCGAATCGTGACGGTCCGCCGGACCCTCGTGGGTGTCATGGGCCTACACGATGTCAGACATGCGACAACTGAGAAACGCCCCAGTGATCTTTTCGAGACTCGACCTGTTCCAGTCGTCCGGGAAGCATGTACTCAGGCTGTTCGGGGCGAGCGAGAGCCTTGTATTCGGCAGCCTGCCATGCGAGGAAACACACATCTCGAACCCTGCGGCGCAGAGGCCCTCAACGCTTCTACCGCCCCTCCTCAAAGTCTGACTAAGCGAAATCGAAGTCCCCTCGGGCCACGCTGGATCACCAGCCGCCTCCCGTCGATGGCAGTTACAACCGTTCCTGTAGGAACGGCCCATTCGGAGCCCTCCCTGCACGAAACGGGAACAGCCTCCGAGAGGCGCAGTTCTTACGCGGACCTCGTAGGTCACCACGGGATCTCATTGGGAGCCCTGACGGCGTCCCAGAGACTCCAACGTCCGAGAATAGGTCGTTCAGGCGATAGAGATACTGGGTCGAGGGAGCACCTGCGCATGCCCGGGTCGTGCGGCAGCGCGTGCAAACGGCTATCAGCTGCTCCGATCCCGCCAGATCCCCTCACTTAGGGACCACACAACGGGCCACGATGGCTTTCTCGTTCCGACCCCTGGCTGAGCCATCATGTCTTGAATGGACGGCCTTGTCAACGCGGTATCTGAGCTGCTCGCCTCGATCCTTCGGCGAATCGGCGTCGTTGGACAGAGCCGCCGCCGAGGCGCGATCAAGAATGATCTTGAGCTGCTCGTCCTTCTCGCTCAGACGGAAGAGTTCGGGGCTGACTCGCAGCCGCACCAAGAACTGCAATCGCACATCGAGGCGGAAGTCCGCGCCTACACCGGCGGCCGCACAGAATGGCGGAAACGGGAATGGTTCACGATCATATTTGCTGCCGCGCTTGGAGCTGGCTTCGGGTATGCCGCGTATCGAGCAAACGCTGTGGCGTGGTGGCTAGCGGTCATCGCGTGGATCCTCGCAGGGGTGTTCTGTCTTACGTCTTCCGTGGCCCTAGTGAACCCGCCGGAGCCTCCAGAGGAAGCGGAGTCCTGACTACTCGGGATTCCTAAGACGACTTCCGGGGAAGATATGCTTGCCGTATGACGCCAGAGACGAAGTCCACTGAGTTGAGGGACATGCTCGCTCGCCTCGAGGAGCAGATGCGTCGGATGCAGGACGACATAGACGCCCGACTCGACGCCATTGCGGAGGGATTCGAGGCCAGTCGCGCTGACGACGAAGTCGAGGCAGTTGCCGCCGAGCGAATCAGGAGCGGTGCCACCGACCGCCGTCGGGACGGCGTGGAGGCTCTGGCAGAACTCGGCATCGGTATCGACTGAGGACATGAGCGCGGAGCATGGTCGCGAGGTGCCCGTCACCTTCACCGACGGGGTGCTCGATGACGTGGCGAGCCTCGCCGGAAGCTTGACTGACGAGAAGGCGTCCGAGGCGCTCAAGCGTCGCATTGCTGAGTTGCTGGTGGAATGTAAGGCGAACCCCTACGTAGGCGAGTTGATGGGTCCCGGGCGTCATCCCGAACTCGCGGATTGCCGCAGGGTGCGCTTCGACCTCCCCACGCATGAGGGCAAGCCGCGCTTTCGACTCATGTATCGCAACGAGCCGTCCGACGGCGCGCCTGCGGAGTGCCTGTGGCTCACCCTTGGACCGAGGGCCGGCCTGCGTGCCCACCGCATAGCGACACAGCGTCTACGCCGACCGACCTGAATCGCTCGTGCCGGATGACTCGAAGCGTGCTCGCACGCCTCCGACGCGACCCGGCGTGTGGGAAGAATGTGGGAAAACGGGGCTCGACGGTTCTGCGGCGACTTCCCGTCTCACGCAAAAGCCCCGTATCCACGGGGCTTTTCAGTGGGCGATACTGGGCTCGAACCAGTGACCTCCGCCTTGTCGAGGCGGCGCTCTCCCAGCTGAGCTAATC
>JBOGYB010000096.1:0-6367 GCA_050696555.1 Solirubrobacteraceae bacterium
CCTCAAAGACCTATCGAACCCCCAACTGTCGGGAGCACTCGGAGACCGCCCACCTTAGAGCATCGTCGTGGTCATCCGCTCGATCTCCGCGATCGAGGTCTGACCGGCGCGGACCTTGGCGATCCCGTCCTCGCGCATCCGGCGCATGCCTTGGCGCACCGCGGCGGCGGCGATGTCGTCCACCGAGGCACGGTCGAGCACGAGCGCGCGTACCTCTTCGGTGATGGACATCACCTCGTAGATCCCCATGCGCCCGCGATAGCCGCTGTTGGCGCAACGCGAGCACCCCACCGGCTCGAACGCCTCCGACTCGTACAACCCATACTCCGCCAGCAGCGCCTCGGGCGCTTTGCTTGGTTGCTTGCAGTGCTGGCAGAGCACCCTCACGAGCCGCTGAGCCACGATGCAGTCGATGGCGGAGGAGATCAAGAAGGGCTCGATCCCCATGTCGATCAAGCGGCCCAGCGCGCTCGGGGCGTCACGTGTGTGAAGCGTCGAGAGCACGAGGTGGCCGGTGAGCGCCGCCTCCACCGCGATGTGCGCGGTTTCGCGGTCGCGGATCTCCCCAACCATGATCACGTCG
Source organism: Solirubrobacteraceae bacterium (assembly GCA_050696555.1). Lineage (GTDB taxonomy): Bacteria > Actinomycetota > Thermoleophilia > Solirubrobacterales > Solirubrobacteraceae > Palsa-744. The sequence goes on from JBOGYB010000096.1 coordinate 584, forward strand.
GGGTCGGCGCGCAGCATCGCGCGCAACCCACTGGCGAAGGTCATACCCGCCTTCGGGGCGATCTGCATCTGCTTCACCCCGGCAAGCCGCGACTCCACGGGGTCCTCGATCGTGAGGATCGAACGGCTACCGTCGTTGACGACGCCGAGCGCCGCATAAAGCGTGGTGGACTTGCCGCTACCGGTGGGACCCGTGACGAGCACCGCCCCGTTGGGGCGAGCGATCGCATAGGCGAAGCGGTCGTGCTCTGTGCGCTGCATCCCAAGGGACTCCAGATCGCGCACCTGGGCGCCCTTATCGAGGATGCGCAGATAGGCGCCCTCCCCGTAAACCAACGGGAGCGTCGTCACGCGCACATCCACGCGCCGTCCCGCCACCGTGAGCCCGAAGCGACCGTCCTGAGGCACACGCCGCTCAGAGATATCCATCTCGGACATGATCTTCACGCGGGAGATGATGTTCGTCGCCATCGTCCGCTTCAGGGTCGCGGTCTGTGAGAGCACACCGTCCACGCGGAACAACACACGCATGTCCCCCTCAGCCGGGTCGATGTGGATGTCGGAGGCCCCCTGGTCGATCGCTTCGGCGATAATCGAGTGCACCAACTTGATGACCGGGGCGTCCTTGTCCGCCTCGTCCATCACGAGCTCCGCCTCGGGCTGCACTTCCTCCTCGGCGATCGATTCCACCGACTGCTCCACACGCGAGAGCCGGGTGATGAGGATGTTGAGATCCTCCACCGACGCCGAGGCGGAGCGCACACGCCTGCCCGTGAGCATCGCTATATCGTCGACCGTGAGCACGTTCGTGGGGTCCGCCATCGCCAGCAGCAGCGTCCCGTCGTCGAGGAAACCCACGGGCACCGCCTGGTAGCGCCTGATGGCCTCCATATCGATCAGGTTCACCGCGCCCATGTCGAGCTCGTAGATGGAGAGGTCGATGTAGTCGAGGCCGAAACGCTCTGCGACGACACGCGCAAGCTGGTCGTGGCGCAGGATGCCCTGCTCCACGAGGATCTGGCCGGTGGGCTTTTGCTGCGCGCGCGCCATCTCCACCGCTTCCTCCACCTTCTCGCGACTGGCGAAGCCGAGATCGACGACCACGTCGCCGATTAGACGTCCGAGCCTACTATCGCTTACGGCCTGCGTCAGCGCGGAGGGCTTGATGGGTCCGCTGGGAGCAGGGGCCGAAGCACCCTCCACGGGGCGCAGGAGCGAGAGCTCGCTCGTGGACGCGCCAATGCTGGATCGATCTCCCACGTACTGAGAATCGGCATGCAAAATCCCGGACTTGAACGGGCGAAGCGCATTTCCTCGCTATTTGGGGTTCTGGGCGATGATCGCCCAACCCCTCACTTGACCCAGCCGACCCCCTCGCTAGCGCCCGAGACCCTGCTCGAAAGCCCCCTTCACCCCCGCGTCGAGGGAGTTGAGGCGCTGTAGTGCGAGCGCCTCCGCGGAGGCCGCGCGCCGGCCCCCTCCGATTCCCTCACCATGGTGAGCCAGCACGCAGTGCTCCAGCTCCAAGCGTCGCGCACTCGTGAGGGTTGATGGGGCATGGGCTGAGATCAACCGCAATCCGAGCTCCACGTGGCCGAGCATGACCCCCTCTTCGGTGCGGGTTATCTCCGCGCCGTAGGCGTACTCGCGCGTCTTGCCGAGATCGTGCACGAGTGCCGCACACAGCAACAGGTCACGGTCGAGGCGGGGATGCACCGTACACAGCTCCACCGCCATAGTCGCGACGGCGACCGTGTGCTCGAGCAAACCCCCGAGAAACGCATGGTGAAGCGATGCGCGCGGCACACCCGAGGAGGGCAGCGAGCAGGGCGCGCGGCGCAGCTCCGCCCGCAGCTCACCGTTCGCGAGCAGGCGGTCGAGCAGAGCTTTGTACCCGGGGTCATACACCTCGCGCGCGAGGTGCTCGAAGAATCCCTCCAGCTCGGCCAGATCGCGACGGGACACCGGTAGGAAGCGGGCAGCCTGCTCGTCTGAGAGATCCACCCGCGCGATGTCCTCGACCGCGATTTGGAGCTCCCCGCGAAAGGCCTCCGCACGCCCCCGCACGCGCACGAGATCCCCCCGCTCGAAGCGCCCGGCGAGCAGATCGGCGTCACGGAACACCCTCCCCTTCGCGCTTCCCCCCTGATCGCGCAGCTCGAGCGTGAGGTAGGGGTCGCCCGCGCGGGTGACGAGCCGCTCCTTGCGCACACACGCGAAGACCGCTTGCACAGGGTCGCCATCGCGCAATGTGACGACCGTGCTTATGTCCCCCACGACGTCGTCCTTTGACCCCGTCGGCACGGGCGAAGGCGCCTCATCGGACTGCGGGTTGGTGGGGATATTGGTGGACATGAGACGCCCATGATGTACGGTGAGTCGGATGCAGCCACTCATCTGGGATCGTCGCCCCGACGGCCTGAGGGCCCCGGCGATGGTGTGCTCGTTCCAGGGTTGGAACGACGCCGGCGACGCCGCCTCGACCGCCACCGCGTTCTTGGGGCAGGCCCTGGAAGCCGAGCGCTTCGCCCAGGTGGACACCGAGGAGTTCTACGACTTCCAAGCCAACCGCCCCCACGTGCAGATCGACGAGACACAAGCACGCGTGATCTCCTGGCCGTCGGTCGAGATCTTCGAGGCTCGCGCACCTCGCGCCCCGCGAGACCTGGTGATCGTGCAGGGAGCAGAGCCCTCGATGCGGTGGCGCTCGTTCAGCGCTCTGATCGTGGATCTCGCCGAAGCACTCGACGTGCAGCTGGTGGTGACCCTCGGGGGGTTGCTCGCCGACGTGCCCCACTCCCAACCGGTGGCGATGACCGGCTTCGCCTCCGATCCGGTGATGATCGAGCGACTCGGGTTGAAAGCCAGCCGCTACGAGGGACCCACGGGAATCGTGGGTGTGCTGCACGCAACCTGCGCCGAAGCGGGGCTACCCTCGGCGAGCATCTGGGCGAGCGTCCCCCATTACGTGGCGGCCGCCGCGAGCCCCAAGGCAGCACTGGCGCTGCTGCGCAAGCTGGAGCTGATGGTGGGGGTGTCTGTCGACGTCTCGGAGCTCGAGGAGGCTTCGGGGGAGTACGAGCACCAGGTTGGGTTGGCGGTCCAGTCGGACCCCGACATTCAGGCGTTCGTGGAGCGCTTGGAGCGTCGCGCCGCCGAGAGTGAGCAGACGACGGTCGACCCACGAGACGTCCCCTCGGGGGACCTCATAGCCCGCGAATTCCAGCGCTTCCTGCGCCAGCGAGGGATCGAGAGCTGAGGATGGACACGTCCGCGGCTTCGCCGGGACGTGTGAGTTTCCAACTGAGCCGCCGGCCACAGCGGGCGCGACGAACTCGCGTCAGCGCGAGGCGATGCCGTAGTTGACGGCCGCTTGGCCCATCAGCAGTTTGTGCGAGCCGTACTCGGCCTCGGCCGTCGTGGGGTTGAAGCCCGGGGAGAGCTGGATCTTTTTGGAGAGCGCGTACAGCACGAACTCGATCGTGTCGCTCTTGCCCTTGTCGGGACAGATCGGGGAGTAGGCAACATTGCCGGCGGTGTTCGTGCCGACGATTCCTCCCTGTGGGGTCTGCCCGGCGGCGACGCCCGTGGAGCTCGGATCGATGTTCCCCACCACCCAGCGGATGCCCGCGGACTTCTTCGAGGAGTTGTCGTCGATCACGAACAGGAACAGCTCAGCCGCTTTGGCGGGCACTTTCTGCCAGGAGAGGGGCGGGGAGATGCCCTTGCCCGCGCACGTGTACTGCGCGGGGATCGCGCCGTTGCGTTCAAAGGCCGAGCTTGCGATCGAGAAGGCCCCCGGCGCGGTGTAAACCTCACCGCTGGTGTTCGCCGAGGATGCTCCTCCTGAGCCGGAGCTTCGCGAGGCAGCGCTGCCGGTCGTGGAGGCGGTGAGCCTTTCGGGCTTACCTTTGTACTGCTTGCAATCTTCCATCACGTACCCCGGGTTGCAGCTCGTGAGGCTCTTCCAATGCTTCTGAAAGCTCTTCTCGAACGCCGCGAGCAGCGGGGTGCGTTGCGATGAGCTCTTGCCGGATGTGATCTTCGTGGCGATGCGCGAGGCGAGCAGTTCCACCTTGATGCGTGCCAGCAGATCGGCTTCGGTCTCCCCCGATTTGGCGAGGTACTTCCGCAGAGAGCCCGCCTTGGGGAAGCTCTGGTGGACAAGCTGGGCGTAACGGCGCTTCACTTCGGCTTCCGACACCGACATGTGCCGACCGGAGGCCTCCCCGAGCACCCACTCGGAGGTGATGAGGAAACCGAGCGCCTGGTGGCTGGGCGAGCCGGGAGCGCCGAGTTTCTGCTCGACCGAGAGCCAGTGGGTGTAGCTCGCCTTTGCGATCGGCACGCCGGCGACGATCGCCACGGCGTCGGAGGCCGAGACGGTAGCGGCGTCCACCGCGGCGGCAGGCGAGCTGGGGACCGCGGATGTGGTGGAGCTGCCGCCACCACACCCCACGAGCAGGCCCAAGGCGAGCAGGGGGAGCGTCGGCAGGCACACACGCGTGCTCGCGAAGCCCCCCGCCATACCGATACTCCTCTTCATTCACCGAGCAGCTTAATGGGCCAGCCTAAAGCGCAGCCAAATCGGGGGGGTGGCCCGCGAGCACAGGGAAGAGCGGCTACCGCTCCCAAGCAGGGCAGGCGATGCGGTAGTCGCAAAGCCCGCACGCGGAGGGGGATGGGGTGGGCTCGAAGCGCTGCTCCAGAATTGCCTCCCCCACCTCGGCAACAACGCGAACTATCCAGTCGGTGTCCATCTCAGCGCTTGGCACCGGCACCTTGAGGTCATCGAGCACGTAGTAGTAGGAGAGCCGCTCCGCCTCCACCTCCCATGACTCCCTGGCCCCCACCGCATACAGCGAGAGCTGAACATCGTCCTTGAGCTGCTCCACCGTGCGTGGACGCCCGGTCTTGTAGTCGATCATCTCGTAGTTCCCGTCGGGGAGCTTGTCCACCCGATCCACCCTCCCGCGCAGGTGATGGGGGCCGAGCTTGAAGGAGAACCCCCGCTCAAACCACACCGGCTCGGCCTCATGGGCCTCCAGATGCTGGTGGTAGAGCACGAGCGCCGCTCTCGCCTTGGTGTGCAGATCACGCTCCTGGTCGCTCTCGCCGAAGCCCCCCCTACGCCAGCACGCCTCGAACAGCTCCATCATCTGCCCCACAGTGGTGTGCTCAGAGGCGTGGTAGCGCTCCAGCACCTGGTGCACAGCGATCCCGAAACGCTGATGAAGGGTTTGGGGCGTGGGGATCTTCAGCACCCGCGCGAACTTGTACCGCAGCGGACACGCCCTGTAGGTGTCGATGTCAGACGCCGACAGCACCACCCCCTCCCCACGGCGCGGCAGAAAGGCCTGTAGCGAGGGTTCCTCGCGCCTTGCGAACGCACTCTGCGCCGAGCTCGTCACGGCGGGACGGGGGGCATTCTCGGGCTCCCCCCGCTCGGCTGCCAGCAGTGTGTCGTCGAGCGTCGATGTCTGGAAGATCTCGCGCTGCAGCGGAGTGCAGGCCGCGAGCAATCGCTGGTTGATGTCAGCCAGCGCCTCCTCCACGCTCTGCCCCTGCGGGCGATCCTTCAGCGCCGAGAGCTTCACCAGTTCCAGGTACCGCACCACCCCGTGGGAGATGTCGAGGTCGGTGTCCAAGCGCAACTCACCGAGTCGCCCCGCGATGCGCACGGCACCGCCAAGCACCTCCTCGCGCATCAACTCCACCGTCGCCTCGAGCGTCTGCGCGCGCGTATCGGAGAACGCCTCCCCTCCCAGCAGACGCGACTCCGACG
>JBOGYB010000097.1:0-6346 GCA_050696555.1 Solirubrobacteraceae bacterium
GCAAAGGAGAGGGTCAACTGAACCTCGTGGCATGGGAGGGGTATGCCCAGCCCGAATGGGTGAAGCCCTTCGAAGCACAAACCGGCTGCGTGGTACACGCCAAGTATGCGGGCTCCTCTGATGAAATGGTGACGCTGATGCGCCAAGGCGGCGGCACCCAATACGACATGGTGTCAGCCTCAGGTGATGCAAGCTTGCGGTTGATCCGCGGCGGGGACGTTCAGCCGATGAACGTGAACCTGGTGCCCGAATGGAAGAACTTCATACCGCAATTGCAATCGCCACCTCACAACACGGTCGATGGCAAGCACTACGGTATCTCGCTGCAGTGGGGACCGAATACCCTGCTCTACAACACGCGCGCAGTGAGCCCTGCGCCGACGAGCTGGGCGGCGATTTACAGCCCCAAGTACAGAGGGGAGATAACCGTTCCGAGCAACCCGATCCAGATAGCAGACGCGGCGCTGTATCTCTCAAAGACCGATCCCAACCTCGGCATAACAGATCCGTATGAGCTCACCGAAGCTCAGCTCGAAGCCGCGACGAAGCTTCTCAAGCAGCAACGGCCGCTGATAAAGAAGTACTGGGCGCTCGCATCGGATGAGATCGAACTGTTCAAGAACGGCGACGTAGTGATCGGGGCATCGTGGCCTTACCAGACCAACACGCTCGTGGCAGACAAGGTGCCTGTGAAAGATCTCATTCCAATTCAGGGGGCAACGGGTTGGGCGGACACATGGATGCTCTCGGCTCACGCCAAGCACCCCAACTGCGCCTACAAGTGGGTTAACTGGGTGTCAACCCCCAAGGTACAGGCACAGCAGGCAATCTCCTTCGGAGAGACGCCCGCCAACACGAAGGCGTGCCCGTACATGGAAGAAATCCAGAAGGGGTCGTGCACGCAATACCACGCAAATGCCCCGAGCGCCTACTTCGACAGCATCAAGTTCTGGAAGACGCCGGTAACCGATTGCGGTAACGGAAAGAACGACTGTATGGACTACAGCGCCTGGCAGCAGAAGTGGACGGAAATCACAAGCTAGCCTAAGGCAGGCGACGAACTTGAGCTCGAGCTTCGCTGCCCACCGCACAGCCCGCACCCGCGTGTCGGCGTCGTTCTTTCGCCGACCGTGGTTGCGGGCCACTTTGCTGCTCACCGCGCCCGCGGCCTGGTTTGTGCTCATCTACCTCGCTGCGCTCGCGCTGCTGTTCATCTCGGCGCTGTGGCAGGTGGACTCCTTCACCGGCAACCTTGTCCACAGCTGGACGCTCGACAACTTCAAAACGCTGTTCACGGTGCCCGTGTACCGGACCATCGCGCTGCGCACGATCGGGATAGCCGCGGCGGTGACGGTGACCGACGCGATCCTGGCGGTGCCATTCGCCTTCTACGCCGCACGGATAGCACCCAAACGCCTACAGAGCATCCTCTTCGTTGCGGTTCTCATCCCGCTCTGGTCGAGCTATCTCGTGCGGGTGTACGCGTGGCGGTTGATACTCGCCAAAGACGGGGTCATCAACTGGTTCCTCGGCAACCTGGGCTTCGGCTCGGTGAACATCGGCTACTCCAACTGGGCGATGTGGATCGTGTTCAGCTATATCTGGCTGCCGTTCATGATCCTGCCGGTGTGGTCGGCTATCGAACGCGTACCCGACTCTTATATCGAGGCCTCCGCCGACCTCGGGGCACGAGGGTGGCGAACGTTTCGCACGATCCTCATGCCGCTGATCCTCCCTGGCCTCGCGGCGGGCTCGATCTTCACCTTTTCGCTGACACTCGGCGATTTCATCACTCCCACGCTCGTCGGGGGAGCCGGCTCGGACTTCATCGGGAATGTCGTTTACCAGAGCGTGGGAATCGCCAACAACGTGCCGTTCGCCGCGGCGTTTGCCACCGTGCCACTGGTGATAATGGGGCTCTATCTGGTGCTGGCACGTCGACTTGGAGCGTTCGAAGCGCTGTGATCGGGACAGGACGCCTCAGCCGCATCGCGTTTGCCGTTTGGGCGGCACTGATCATGCTGTTCCTGTTCTTTCCGATCGCCATCATCATCCTCTACGCGTTCAATCCGTCAAACATTCAGAGCTGGCCGCTGCACGGCCTCTCGACCAAGTGGTTCTCCTCGACCTGGCATAACGAGGAAATGCGCCAAGCACTGTGGCTTTCGGTGCGAGCTGGACTGTTCTCCACCGGGATCGCCATAGTGCTCGGGTCGATGGCGGCGTTCGCGGTGCATCGTTTCCGCTTCTTTGGCAAAGAAGCAATCTCGTTCATGCTTGTCCTGCCCATCGCGCTGCCGGGGATCATCACGGGCATGGCACTCAACTCGTTCATCAACTTCAATGGTGTGAGCTTCTCGCTTACAACCATCATTGTCGGGCACGCGACCTTCTGCATCGTGGTGGTGTACAACAATATGCTCGCGCGCCTGCGACGCACTCAATCCTCGTTTGTGGAGGCCTCGATGGATCTAGGCGCCGACGGCTGGCAGACCTTCCGCTTCGTCACTCTTCCCATAATCGCCACAGCACTCGTGGCAGGTGGGCTGCTCGCGTTCGCGCTGTCCTTCGACGAGGTAGTCGTCACAACGTTCACGGCAGGTGCTCAGAATACTTTGCCACTCTGGATCTTCGGCAACATTCGCCTTGGCCAACAGCTTCCACAAGTAAATGTGGTGGTGCTGTTCGTTATCGCCATAACGATTGTCCCTGTGGCGCTCGCGCAACGGCTTACACGGGACACCGGCGTGCTACGCCGTCCCGCGTCACCGGGAAGAGCGGCGCCGCCAGGCCCCGCTCCGGCGGGAGCCTCCGGCAGGTAACGCGACGACCCGAGGCCTTAGAATGAACACCTACGGCCATGGACTACGAACAGATCACCACCGAGACGAGCGATGGGGTGCTCACGATTACGCTTGACCGTCCCGAGCGGCTGAACGCGTGGACGGCACAGATGGGCATGGAGCTGCGAACGGCCTTCGACCGCGCCGACCTCGACGACGAGGTGCGCGCGATCGTCGTCACCGGCGCTGGCCGCGGCTTCTGCGCCGGCGCCGATCTCGCGAGCGGGGCCGACACCTTCGACTACCGCAAGCACGAGAGCTCAGGGCCAGCGCGGGACAACGGCGGGGAGTTCACGCTGCGGGTCTTCGAATCGACAAAGCCGGTGATTGCGGCAATCAACGGGGCAGCCGTGGGGGTCGGTGCGACGATGACACTGCCGATGGACGTGCGCCTCGCCGCCGACGACGCTCGCATCGGCTTCGTGTTCGCACGGCGGGGCATCATCCCCGAGGCGTGCTCGAGCTGGTTCCTGCCGCGCGTGGTCGGCATCAGCCGTGCGATGGAATGGGTTGCGACCGGTCGTGTGTTCTCCGCGCAGGAGGCGCTCGAGGGCGGACTCGTGCGCAGCCTGCACCCCAAAGAGGAGCTGCTCGACGCCGCTCGCACGCTCGCACGCGAGATCGCCGAGAATGCCGCTCCCGTCTCCGTCGCGCTTGCCCGCCAGCTCATGTGGAGGATGCTCGGAGCCGATCACCCCATGATTGCCCACCGCGCCGACTCACGCGGCATGGTCGCACGGGGCCAGTCCGCGGACGCCGCCGAGGGCATCACCGCGTTCCTGGAGAAGCGGCCAGCTAGCTTCCCCGACCGCGTCAGCGAGGGGTTGCCCGACATCATGCCGGGCTGGAGCGCCCCGGAGCTCGAGTAGCCGCCGGTCGACTGGTTAGGCCGCCACCGGCTCGGCCGCGAGCTCGGGCGCCACGTCGTGGCGCAAGTCGCTGCCGCGGACCAGTAGTAGCGCCAGCACGGCACCCAAGAGCGCCATGCCACTGCCAACTAGGAGGATGGTGGAGAAACCGTGGGTGAACCCCTCCCGCGCGGCATGAACGATCGGCGTGGGCGCACCGGAGGGTAGGGTGCCCGAGGAGACCCCCTCCGCAAGGCCACGGGCCCGATCGCCGCTCATGCCCGGTAGGAGGTCCTGAATACGCTGTTGCGCAAGCGCGAGGAACAGGGCACCAAGCCCCGCGGTGCCAGATGCGATCGCGACCTGGCGGAACGTGTCGTTGATGCCGGAGGCCACCCCGCTCATCCGCTCGGGCACGGTCGAGAGCGCCACGTTCGCGAGCACGGGGTTCACGAGGCCCACGCCGAGACCGCCCAGTATGAAGCCGGGCAGCAGCACCGTCCACGAGTCGTCCGCTTTCGCGCCGCTCATCAGGATGAGGCCGAGCGAGGTAGTGGCCAGTCCACCCGCCAGCATCACCCGCGGCGCGACCTTGCCCTCCAGCGACGCGGTGCCGCCTGCTACAAAAAACGACCCCACGGTGAACGGTAGGTAGCGTAGGCCGGCTTGCAGCGGCGAGAGGTGCTCGATCTCCTGCATGTAGAGCGTGATGTAGAGGAACAGCGCGAACATCGAGCCGCTGAGCGTGAACGCTGTGATCTGCGCGCCGGTGAAGGCGCGGCTGCGGAAGAGGCTCAGGGGGAGCATCGGCCGATCCACCCGCAACTCGATCGCCACGAACACCGCGAACAGCACTATCGCCGCGGCGAGCAGGCCGAGTATCAGGCCGGACGTCCAGCCCTCGTCATTCCCGCGCAGCAGCGCAAGCACGAGCAGCCCATTGGCGGCCGAGAACGTGAACGTGCCACCCCAGTCCACGCCACGGGCCGTCTCGTCGCGCGATTCGGTCACCTTGAGCACTGTCACCGCGATCGCGGCGATGCCAACCGGGATGTTCAGGAAGAAGATCGACTCCCAGCCGATCGCCTGCGTCAGAGCGCCGCCGACGAGTGGGCCGAGCGCCACGGCGATGCCGATGGTGGCCCCGTATATGGCGGTGGCCGTGGCGCGCTCGGCGCCGCGCCACTCCTGCGCGAGCAGCGCCAGCGACACGGCGAACATCACGGCGCCGCCTACGCCCTGGAGCGCACGCGAGAGGTTCAACACGGTTGGGGACTCCGATAGACCGCAAAACAGCGAGGCGAGCGTGAAGATCCCAAGGCCGATCGCGAACACCCGCTTTCGCCCCAACCGGTCGGCGAGCGACCCCGACGTGAGCACGAACGCAGCGAGCGTCAGCGCGTAGGCGTCCACGACCCATTGGAGATCGGTAAACGAAGAATGGAGATCCTTGCGGATGCTCGGCAGTGCGGTGTTGACCACCGTGATGTCGAGGAGCAGCATGAACGTCGCCACGCACACGGCGATCAGGGTCCACCACTTACGTTCCATCTTGAAGTCCTTCCCGAGCAGCTAGTAAAATCGTAAGGCAACCTTGTGTCAGGTTACGTCTTCAATGCGAGGAGACGCGTTTTAGGCGCGACACTTTGTGTATGAGCTCCGATACGCAACCCGGCGACGAGGCCGCTACGCCCGGCAGCACGCGCCTCGCGGTGGTGCTCGCGATGGCGATGTTCGTCCTGGTCGTGGATACGTCGTTGATGAACGTGTCGATCTCGGCGGTGGTCCACGATCTGCACACGACCGTGAGTGGGGTGCAGTCGGCGATCGCGTTGGAGGCGCTGGTATCGGCGGCTTTCATTCTGATCAGTAGCAAGATCGGAGATCTCATGGGTCGCAAGCGGGCCTTCGTGCTCGGGCTGATCGGTTACGCGATCGGTGCGCTCGCGATGACACTCGCCCAAAGCCTGGGAGCCATCATCATCTTCTGGGCAATCGTCGGTGGGCTCGGGGCATCGCTGTTGCTGCCGGCGATGCAGTCTTTGATCCACGGAAACTTCGACGGTGCGGCCCAAAAGCGAGCCTACGCGTTGGTGGGGGCCTCAGCGGCGATTGCGGCAGCGATCGGACCCCTACTGGGTGGCTTTGTCACCACTTACCTGTCGTGGCGAGTGGGGTTCATGCTCGAGCTGGTCGTGATCGCGATCGTTCTGACGCAGCTCGGGTTGATCCGCGATGTGCTCTACACGGGTCCCCGCAAGCTCGACCCGGTGGGGGCCTTGCTGTCCGTGCTTGGTATGGGAGGGGTTGTCCTCGGGATCCTCGTTTGGCAGGAGGGAGGCGAGTACGTTGGCCTGATCATCGCGGCTGGTGCCCTGAGTCTGTACACACTGGCTCGGTGGCTCGTGCGCCGCCACCGCGAAGGAAAGGTGACGGTGCTTGACCCCGACCTCTTCCGCCTACCGCACTTTCGGATCGGGATCACCCAGCAGATGCTGCAGCAGATCACCCTCGGTGGCGCCATGATCGCGCTGCCCATCTTCCTACAGATCCGCCTGGAGTACAGCGCTATGCAGGCGGGCCTATCGCTAGCCCCGCTCTCACTGACGATGTTCGCCTTCGCGATGCTCGCGGGCCGCCGAGCCGGGACCGCAG
>JBOGYB010000098.1:0-6334 GCA_050696555.1 Solirubrobacteraceae bacterium
CCGACGCTACACGGTGGACGCTGACGGCCACCCTAAACTTTGCGGACGATGCCCGCGCTAAAGCCCGCCTACCTCATCCACGGCGACGATCACGGTGCGATCGGCGAGCGGCGGGCGCGACTGAAGGCGCTTGCGGAAACCGAGGGGGACGCCGGCAGTGTGGAGATCCTCTCGGGCGATGACGCCACTCCCGAAGGGGTGGCGCTGGTGCTCTCCACGATGACCTTTGCGATGGGGCGACGGGTAATCCTGGTGGATGGGGTGGAGCGCTTCAAGGAGGCCGAGATCGAGCAGCACATCGAGCCTGCGATGGCGAATATGCCGCCAGACACCACGATCGCCTTCTTCGCCCGCGAGGAGGGTCGCAGCAAGGCCCCGGCGGCGCTTCACCGATCCGTGAAGGCCGCGAAGGGACAGATCGTCGCCGAGGCCACCATCAAGCCATGGGAGCTCGCCGGGTGGGTGCGCGAGCAAGCCACCCGCCTCGGTCTCTCGCTCGACGCATTTGCCGCAAAGACGCTCGTCGCACAGGTGGGGGAGCGCCAGCAGCGGTTGCTGCGGGAGCTCGAGAAGCTGGCCCTCGGGGGCTCGCAAGCCGATGGAGGGAGCGAGGGAAAAGCTCCGCTCAAGATCACCGCCGAGGACATAGAGCAACAGGCCGCCCACTCCACCGCCTGGCGTGCCTTCTCCTTCGCCGACGCGCTCGCGGGCGCCGACGCTCCCGATGCCACCCGTTCCTACATACGCCTACGCGCCCAGGGCGAGCGGCTCTCGGGGCTCGTGTACCTGATGGCGCAACGTCTGCGTGACGCGGAGAGGGTGTCGGTGCGCCTCCAGGCGGGTGAGCCCCCCGCCGAGATCAAGCGCACCCTGCGGATGCCTCCGCGTGCCGCCGAGCGCTTCATCACCGACGTTGCGCGCTCGGACCCCGAGCGCCTGCGTGCCGCTCTCTGCCGTATCGCCGACCTCGAGCTCGACACGCGTGGGGGAGCGCCGTTGAGCTTCTCCCGCACCCCGCTCTCCTCGCTTGAGGAGGACACACTCGCATTGCGCGCGATCCTGGCTATCGCCGCCTGAGTCGCCTAGACGTCCGTCGAGCGGACGGTAGAAGGTCAGGAGCCGGCGCCGGCCAGGGTACGAGCGGCACGAGACTTCTTGCGTGCGCCCGTGTTGCGGTGAAGCGCGCCACGCTTCACTGCCTTGTCGATCGTGCTCACGAGACGACGGTGCTCGCTCGCCGCGGTCTCGCCGTCCTTCTGCTCTGCGGCGGTCTCCAGGCGACGGAAGTAGGTCTTGATCGCCGAGGTGTATTCGCGATTCTCCTGGCGCTCGCGCTCGGAGCGGAGGATGCGCTTCTTCTGTGAGTGAATGTTGGCCATAACTAAAGGCGCCCCGCGCCCCGCTCTGTACTGCCGGGGCGCGCCGCGCAGCGCCGTACTATAGCGGCCCGTGTCTGCGACCGAGTCCGCCGAGCCGCCTCCGAGCGCACCGCCGCCCGGACGGGTGGCCCGCAACACGGCGATCTTCTCACTCGGCACCGGCCTCTCGCGCGTGCTCGGGCTCGCGCGAGAAATCGTCGCTGCGAGCTTCTTCGGGACAAAAGGACCGGCGTCGGCGTTCACGCTCGCCTTCCAGATCCCCAACCTCGTGAGCAACCTGTTCGCGAATGCCGCCCTCTCCGCGGCGTTTGTGCCCGTGTTCACGGATCTGCTGGCACACGGGCGTAAGCGCGAGGCATTCCGGCTGGCATCCACACTGTTCTGGATCATCCTGATCGTCCTCGGGGCGATCACAGGTTTCTTCGTGCTCGCGGCCGGGGTGATCATGCCGCTGTTCATCGGCCCGACGTTCACCAGCTATCTCCAAATGTTGACGATCGGTCTCTCGCAGGTGCTCTTCCCGGTTGTGCTCTTGATCGGCCTCACCGGCTTGCTCGTGGGGATCCTGCAGTCCTACGAACACTTCACGATCCCCGCGATCGCACCGGCGGTGTGGAACCTGGTGATCATCGTCCTGCTTGTCATTCTGCGCCCGCACTTTCACGGGGGGCCCGAAGACGGACATCAGGTGTATGCCTACGCGATCGCGATTGTGGTGGCGACGTTCGTGCAGATGCTGATGGCGTTCGGGGCGCTCGGGCGGATCGACTTTCGTCTGCAGATGTCGATCGATTGGCACGATCCCCGCATCAAGCAGGTCTTTACTCTGATGCTCCCGGTGACGATCGGGCTTGGGATCGTCAACCTCGACCAGCTCATCAACTCGGTGTTCGGGACGCTCGTCAGTGCCGAAGCGCCACGAGCCATAGACAACGCCTTCCGTATCTACATGCTCCCTCAGGGGCTGTTCAGTGTGGCGGTTGCGACTGTGCTGTTTCCCACGTTGAGCCGGATGGCATCGTTGCGCCAGGTCAGTCCGATGCGCCGGGCGATAGGGGTGGGAATGCGCCAGATAAATCTGCTCTTGATTCCCGCGGCAGCGTTCATCATCGTGCTCACCACCCCGATTGTGAGACTCGTCTTCGAACGGGGTTCGTTCGATCATCGCTCGACCGAACTGGTGTCGATCGCGTTGTTCTGGTTCGCTTTCAGTCTGCCCTTTGGCGGCATCAACCTGCTGCTCACACGCGTGTTCTTCGCGGTGCAGCGCCCTTGGATCCCCACGCGACTGGCGGCGATCAACATCGTCGTGGACATCGTCATCAGCGTGGGTCTCTACAAACCATTCGGCATCGCCGGCTTGATCATCGGCACGGTTGTTGCCAACGCCCTCATGACATGGCTGCTGCTCTCGCGCTTGCGAGAGGGTTTCAACGGCCGCCTGGAAGGGGCTCAGACGACGATGATCACAGCGCGGATCGCGGTCGCCTCGATCCTGCTCGGGGCGGTGTCGTGGGCGGTGTGGTGGGTGTTGAACCGGCTGCTCGGTGGCTCCCTCGCGGCGCAGGTCCTCAGCGTCGGTGGCGCCGGGGTGGCGGGGGTGTTCGTGTACGTGCGCGCTGTCTTTGCGATGCGGGTACCCGAGGCACACCAGGTGCACCAGCTGATCATGAGCCAGCTCGGCAGAGCCTGACCGTCGGAGTCGACCGCGCGTATGTCATGCGCGGGTGCAGCCGAGGGAGGAGCAAGAAGGGCCGGGGGAGCTTTCGCCCCTCCCGGCCCCGGTTCGGTCATAGATCACCACTGAACTACTACGTCCCAGGACTTGTGTCGATGCCTGGGCGGCTATGACACTCCCGACCCCAAGACTGGCCATCCCCGAGGGGATGCGTTGCCCGGTTGAGCCGAAGCTCTGGTCGAGTGGGCGATCCGCCGAACTGACCTAAGGCTATCGCGGGTCGTGTGGGGCCGTTGGCCTTCTACAGTTTGCACCCGCATCAACCACGATCACCCTCCGCCTCTGTGGGGGTGGAATCCCGATAGGGACAGACAATGGACCAGTCGCGCATACGCAACTTCTCGATCATCGCCCACATCGACCACGGCAAGTCGACGCTGGCGGATCGCATCCTCGAGCTCACGCACGCGGTGGACGAACGCTCGATGAGGGCGCAGGTGCTCGACTCGATGGATCTCGAGCGCGAGCGGGGGATCACGATCAAGGCGCAGGCGGTGAGAGTGGCGTACACCGCCTCCGATGGGGAGACCTATCAACTGCACCTCATCGACACACCGGGGCATGTGGACTTCACCTACGAGGTATCACGCTCGCTCGCGGCGTGCGAGGGGGCGCTGCTGGTTGTGGACGCCTCCCAGGGAGTGGAGGCGCAGACCGTGGCGAACACCTATCTCGCGGTGGAGGCGGGGCTCGAGTTGATCCCCTGTCTGAACAAGATTGACCTTCCAGGCGCCGAGCCCGAGCGGGTGGCGGGCGAAGTGGGGGAGCTGATCGGCGAGCCGGAAGACGCGATCCTCAAGATCAGCGGGAAGACGGGGGAGGGGGTGCGGGAGGTGCTCGACGAGCTTGTTCAGCGTGTGCCCCCTCCTTCGGGTGATCCCACGGCGGCGCCACGCGCGCTGATCTTCGACTCCGAGTTCGACCAATACCGCGGTGTGATCGCCTATATCCGCGTCGTGGATGGGGTGTTCAAGAAGGGCGAGGCGATCCGCGCGATGGCCGCGGGCACACGCGCGGAGATCGATGACATCGGCTTCTTCTCACCCACGATGACCCCGGTGAAGCAGTTGGGCGCAGGCGAGGTGGGGTACCTGATCACCGGGATCAAGGACGTCACGCAGTTGCGTGTCGGTGACACCCTGACTACGGGCTCTCGTGCGCAGGACGGGGCAACCGAGGCGCTCCCGGGCTACCGCGACGTCAAGCCGATGGTGTTCTGCGGGCTGTTCCCGATCGACTCCGACCGCTACCCCGACCTGAGGGATGCGCTTGAGAAGCTCACCCTCAACGACGCTGCGCTCTCGTGGGAGCCTGAGACCTCCGACGCGCTTGGCTTCGGCTTCCGCTGTGGTTTTCTTGGGCTCTTGCATATGGACATCGTGAGGGAGCGCCTCGAGCGCGAGTACGACCTCGAACTGCTGGCGACGATGCCCTCGGTGGAGTTCGACGTCACCCTCACCAATGGCGATGAGGTGGAGGTGCACAATCCATCCGACATGCCCGAGCCGGGTGTGATCGCGGAGATCCGCGAGCCGTTCATCAAGGCTCAGGTGATCTGTCCGCGGGAGTATGTGGGAGCTGTGATGGAGCTCTGCCAGGAGCGCAGGGGAGAGCCTGCGGGCATGCACTACCTCTCCCCTGAGCGTGTGCAGATGAGCTACGACCTCCCACTTGCGGAAATCGTGCTCGACTTCTTCGATCAGCTCAAGTCACGTACGCGAGGGTACGCGTCGTTGGACTACGAGTTGAGCGACATGCAGCCCGCGAACCTCGTCAAGCTCGACGTGCTCCTCGCGGGGGACACGGTGGATGCGCTGTCGATGGTGGTACACAAGGACAAGTCGTATGAGATGGGGAGGACCCTTACCGAGAAGCTACGCAAGCGGATTCCCCGCCAGCAGTACGACGTGCCGATCCAGGCGGCGATCGGCTCGCACATCATCGCCCGGGAGACGGTGAAGGCGTTTCGCAAGGACGTGATCGCGAAGTGCTACGGCGGCGATATCTCGCGCAAGAAGAAGCTTCTCGGCAAGCAGAAGGAGGGCAAGAAGCGCATGAAGCAGGTCGGCCGAGTGGAGGTCCCGCAGGAGGCGTTCCTGGCGGTGCTGGAGTTGGGGGAGGAGTGATTTTTTTGACCCTCGTTCGTGCGAAGCGGGGATTGTGTGCCCTATGAACATTCTGTTTGTGTGCCTTGGAAATATCTGCCGCTCACCCACCGCGGAGGGTGTGATGCGAAAGCTGGTGCGAGAAGCGGGCTTGGAGCGGAGCTTTGAGATCGACAGCGCCGGCACGGGAGGATGGCACGTGGGGGAGGCACCCGATGCGCGTGCCACCGCGGCGGCACTCAACCGAGGGATCGCGCTGGAGAGTCAGGCACGGACGGTGCGCCCGGACGACTTCGCTCACTTCGATCTGATTCTCGCAATGGACCGCTCCAACGAGCGTGACCTGCGCCGTCTCGCTCCGGATGGCGAAGCCCGCGCGAAGGTGCGTTTGCTACGCGAATTTGACCCTGCGAGCGCAGGTCTCGACGACCTCGATGTGCCCGACCCTTACTACGACAGTGTCCGCGGCTTCGAGACCGTGCTCGACCAGATCCAAGTGGCTTGCGAGGGATTGTTGAACTATGCCTTAGCGTCCGAGCTCGCCTGAGGACGCGGATCTCAAATCGCCTCTATCGGAACAAGTCGAGTATGGTGCGCGCAAATGGTTCACCATCCGGGAGCGTTTCTCCCGCCGAGTTCCGAGGAGATCGCATGAAGCTGTTGGTGGGAGTATCGATGATCGGCTCACTCGCCCTTGCGGGTCTCTCGCCCTCGGTGGTAGCCGCAGAAGAGTCGCTTGTTCAAACGCAGACTACGGTTCCCGCCGATCTGCAGGCGCTGGAGCAGAAGATGGCCCTACTGCACGTCAACAGCGAGCGCTTCTCTGTCGTCATGGACTTCGGCGTGATCGTCGGCAAAGGAGCGCTGTTCCCGCTGGTGATTGGCGGTTCGGGCACGGCAAGCGAGTCGCCACAAGAGGGGTCTTTCAAGGTCGGCTTGTTCGGGGCGGGTGAAGAAAGTCGGCTCATCGGCGATACGCTTTATCGCCACGAGGATTCGATTGCCGAATACGACGGTGGTCGTCCCTGGGTTCGATCGACTCACAGCAGTCTCAACCGCGCCATCGGCGTATCCCCAACGGCTGTAGTAGGAGGGCAGGGGGCCCCCTCACC
>JBOGYB010000099.1:0-6299 GCA_050696555.1 Solirubrobacteraceae bacterium
CAAACTTCTCGAGCATCAACGCCTGCCCTTCGTGACTCCCCGAGTGGTAGAAGTCCAGACCGGGCTTGAACTTGCCTTTCTCGTTGAACGTGACGGTTTGGGCTCCTGAGCACGCGAGGTTCTTGCCGTTGACGCCTCCCCCGATGTAAACCTCAGCCGAGCGAGAGCGATGGCAGCCGGGAATCAGTTCAGCTGTGTGCGAAGGATTGTCGTTGTAGGCGGTACTCCCGAGTGCATCGACCTCAGACGGGCTCTTGTCGGTGTTGCCAGCCCAGCGGCCGGCCTCGCCGGAGATGTAAGAGTCACCCACGCTCACCACCCAGGGGGTCCCGACGCCCGGACCGTCGGCGCCGGCGGACGCGGGCGCAGTCAGCGTAATCGAGCCGAGAAGCACCAATAGAGAGATAGCAATGAGCACCCGACTGGTCCGGGGACGGGCGGTTGGCTTGTTCATCGCGGCCTTCCAGATAAGGAGCGCGCCGAGCCCGTTGCCAAGCGCTTTGGCGGCAGACCCTACCCAAACAACGAAGTCAATTCAATCGAACTTTCCCGAGGAACCGCTCTTTTCCTCGGATAGCCTGCCGGCGCCGCGCCAAGCGACGCCGGCAGAAAGCGTGTTCTATTTCAGGATCATGTTCGGCTCGCCGGCCGCGTTGAGGCCTTCGCCTGAAATCGTGCAGGCGCCGCCCTTGGGAGTACCGGCGTTGTAGGCCTGAGTCACGCAGTTGCGCAGCGCGAGCTGGGCCCAGTAGTTGGGGTGCAGGTCTTCCTGGATTTCATATGGCGGGAACAGCGCCGTGATCGTGCGAATCTGGTTGACCCACTCGCTCTTGTTCACCGCTCCGGTCGATTTCCAGGTGCTCAGACCCTCTTCCTCCAGCAGCCCAACCCCTTTCTCGCACAGTCGGCGACCGTTGAAGGCGGAGGAGATGTCCATCTTCTTCAGATTCGTCAGGGCCGCTTCTTCAGCGCCTTTGAAGACAGCACCGTCGATGGTGGGGAGCATTTTCGCGTTGGCTTCGTTGGCATCGTGATTCCAGAAGCCACAACCCCCCACTTCCTGACGTGTGTAGCCTTTCTGCGAATAGCGGAACCCTTCGCCGTTGGGGATCGGCGAGGGGTAGTTCTGCATCAGGATCGTGTACTGGGTGCTGGAGTAACCGGCGTTGGTCATCGCTTTGGCGACGTTTTGCACCGCACTCTTGATAGCGGCCTGTTGGGCGGCGACGTTGCCGGCGGTGAAGTTGTTGGTCACCGATTCTTCTTCTGAGCAGTAGTCGGGCCAGAATTCAAACGAGAACAGGAAGTCTTCGACGCACGTCTGCACGATGCTCGCGAAGTTGAAGTTGTTGCCCCCGATCGAAATCGGGATCAGTTTGACGTTGTGCGTTTTGGCGAATTTTTCGAGCATCAGCGCCTGGCCTTCGTGGCCGCCGGAGTTGTAGAAGTCAAGCCCGGGCTTGAAATCTTCGCCGGAGGTGAACGAGGAGGTCTTCGCGCCTGAGCAGGCGAGGTTGTTGCCGTTGACCCCACCGCCGATGTAAACCTCAGCGGACTGCGAACGATGGCAGCCCGGAATCAGTTCAGCTGTGTGCCCGGCGTTGTCGTCGTAGGCTTTTTCGCCCAGCGCATCGATCTTCGAGGAGCTTTCGTTGGTGTTACCTGCCCAGCGTCCGGCCTCGCCGGAGATGTAGGAGTCGCCAAGCGTTACGACCCACGGGGTGCCTTCGCCGGGGCCATCGGCGCGTGCGGGCGAGCTCGCGGCGAGCCCAAGCAAGGCGATCAGGAACGTGATTGCGGCGACGATCAGCAGCGCATATGGCGTCCGATGGTCGCTAGAGAGGGTGGTTGTAGCGTGCATCCGAACTTCCCCTTCCGATGACATGCGCCGCGCCCTGTGCGCGGCGTCGTGCGCCGACAGTAGCGTCGCTTAGAAGTCAATGCAATGGAATTACACGGATGTTCGGTCAGGGCTTGTTAAACAAGGCAGTCCGTGTACGCGCGTGACTACCCCCCGCTGCTCGCCTCGACGCGATGCACCGGCGCCTCTCCCCACAGTTGCTCCAGGCGGTAGAAGTCGCGGGTAGCGGGTGTGAAGATGTGCACCACCACGTCCAGATAGTCCATCAGTATCCAGTCGGCGCTCGCCAAGCCCTCCACCCGGCGGGGAAGCACACCGTGGTCGTGCTTGAGGCCCTCCAGGATGGCGTCGTGGATCGCCTTGGTCTGACGCTCGGTGTTGCCCGAGCAGATCACGAACCAGTCGGTGTAGCCGAGTACGCTGCTCAGATCCAGCTCGAGGATCTCCCCCGCCTTCTTGTCCTCGGCGTAGCAACGAATCTCCGCCAGCAGTTCTTGTGGACTCATTTCCCCTCCCCTGTCCGCGAGGCCGGCTGCCGACCATAGAGCTCGTTCTCGGATATGTAGGCGGCGATGTCCGCACCTACCAGACCATCGATTGGCTCGCCCGAGGTGAGATGCCGACGAACCAGTGAGGAGGAGATGTCTTGCGGGGCCATGTCCAGGAAAGCCACCCGCTCGGCTCCCGCCAGGGGGGTAAGCGCATCGAGCACTTCACGGCACGTGGCCCCGTCTCGCTCGGCAACGGCGAGCCGGGCCAACTTCAATATCTCCTTCGGCTCCCGCCAGGAGCCGAGCGTTCTGGCCATGTCGGCGCCGAGGATCAGCGTCAGCTCCGCGTCGGGTTGGTTGTCATGGATAGCTCTCAGGGTATCGACCGTGTAGGACGGGCCCGGTCGCTCCAGCTCCAGGGTGCACACGTCGAGCAGCGGATCGCCCTGTATGAGCAAGCGGCACATGAGCAGTCGTTGCTCTGCCCCGGGGTCCCACTTGGCGGGCTTGTGGGGTGGAATGAGCACCGGTGTGAGCAGCACACGGTCAAGACCGAGCTGATCCGCCGTGGCACGGGCGAGCGCGAGATGGCCGAGGTGGGGCGGGTTGAACATGCCACCCAGGATGCCGATGCGCGCGGTCGAGGTTGCCCCGGCCGCCGCAACGTCCTCAGAGGCGGACGTGGCCGGCGCCTTCGACGAGGTACTTGAACGTGCACAGCTCGCGCAACCCGATCGGGCCGCGGGCATGGAGCTTCTGCGTGGAGTTGCCGATCTCGGCACCCATCCCGAACTCTCCCCCGTCGGTGAAACGGGTGGAGGCGTTCACGTACACGCAGGCGGCATCCACGCCGAGCTGGAAGGTACGCGCCGAGGAGGCGTCCTCGGTGACTATCGCCTCGGAGTGCCCCGAGCCGTGCCGGGCGATGTGCTCGATGGCGTCCTCCAGCGAGTCGACCACGGCCACCGCGAGCGTGAGCGCGAGATACTCGGTGCTCCAGTCCTCCTCGGTGGCGAGTGAAACCGCGTTTCGGATCTTCTGAAGCCGTGAGGCCCCTTCGTCCTCTTCAAGGCCCTGGGCAAGCCGCTCGGCACACTCCCACGCGGGCCCGTCGGCTCGCACCTCCACCCCGGCATTGGCAAGCGCGGGGAGCAGACCCTGCAGGACCTCGTCGGCAATCTGGCGGTGAACGAGCAGCGTCTCGGCGGCGTTGCATACCCCCGGGCGCTGCGTCTTTGCGTTCATCACGATCGCCTGGGCCGCCTCGAGGTCCGCGGAGGCATCGATGTAGACATGGCAATTGCCCGAGGCGGCATAGATGACGGGCACGGTGGCGACCTCCCTGAGCGCCGCCTTGAGTCCCTCCCCTCCGCGCGGGATCAGTAGATCGACCAGCCCGTCCTGGGTAGCGAGCTCGGCCAGCTCCTCACGCCCTCCCCCCGCCACAAGGCCGATACAACCCTCGGGCAAGCCGGCGGCGACGGCCGCCTCAGAGGCGATGGAGGAGAGCACCGCGTTTGAGTGGGCAGCGATGGAGGAGCCGCGCAGGACGATCGCGTTACCCGACTTCAGGCACAGCGCGGCAGCATCGATCGTGACGTTCGGGCGGGCCTCGTAGACCACTGCGATGACACCGAGCGGTACGCGCACCTTGCGCACGTCAAGCCCATTGGGGAGCCGGTAGCCGTCGATCACCTCCCCCACCGGGTCGGCAAGCGCCGCCACCGCCTCCACGGCGGCGGCGATCCCCTCCACGCGCTGCTCGTCAAGATGCAGGCGATCGAGCAGGGCGTCGCCGATACTCGCCTCCCGGCCGGCCGCGAGATCGGCTTCGTTGGCGCTCAAGATCTCCGCTGTACGGGAGCGCAAGGCGGTGGCGATCGCAACCAGCGCCGCGTTCTTGGTGGCGGTGTCCATGCGGGCGAGCACCCTCGAAGCCTCTCTCGCGCGCTCGCAGATCTCCGTCGGCGATGTGACAGTGGCAGCCATAGCCCTACAGGGTACGACAGCGCTCGCGTATCCCACGAGTCGAGCGCCCGGCGCGAGGGCTCAATCCAAGACGAGGTAGTCGCGGTGAATGGCCTCCTCCGTGGCGCGCGGGAGGATGTCCTGTATCGCCTTGGAGTTCATGCCTCTCACGCGTGAGAGCTCTTGCGCGGAGTAGTTGCAGATGCCCTTGCCGAGCCCTGTTAGTGCACCGGAGGTGGGGTCGATCTCAAGGATGTCGACCGCGTCTCCCGCGTCGAACTTGCCGTGTATCTCGACGATCCCCACCGGCAATAGGCTCGTGCCGTCCTCACGCAGCGCTCTTGATGCTCCTCCGTCTACATAGAGCTTGCCGTGGCTCGGCTTGGCGTAGCGTAGCCACAGCTTGAACGAGGAATGACGGGCCGCACGGGGGGGGAAAGTCAGTGCCCTCGAGCTCCCCGGCAAGCACGGCCTGGAGCGCACCATCACGTACGCCATTGCAGATAACCGCGCGTATGCCCGCCGCGGTGGCCATGTCGGCGGCAACCACCTTCGAGCGCATCCCACCCGATCCCAGCGGCGATGTGGTGTGACCGATGTCGACGTGATGAACCAGTGCCTCGAAGTCGGTGACCTCGCGCACCAACCGAGCGTCTGGATCGTGGCGGGGGTCGGCGGTGTAGAGCCCATCGATGTCGGTCAGCAGCACCAGTAGATCGGCGGCGGTGAGGATCGCCACCTGCGCCGCAAGGAAATCGTTGTCGCCGAAGGAGATCTCATCGGTGGCGGTGGTGTCGTTCTCGTTTATCACCGGCACCACCCGCCAATCCAGCAGCTTGCGCAGGGTTTGACGAGCGTTGAGGTAGTTGGTGCGGGCGCTCATGTCCATGAACGTGAGCAAGACTTGAGCGGACAGGAGGTCGCGCTCACGCAGCAGCTCGTCGTAGGTGCGATACAGCTTTCCCTGCCCCACCGCACTGGCCGCCTGCAACTCCTCCACGGCACCCGGACGCGCGGGCAATCCCATGATGCGCACTCCGCGTGCGATGGCCCCCGAGGAGACGATCACGACCTCCTTGCCTTCGCCGTGAAGCGACGCCACCACGTCGCAGATACGGGCGAGCACGCCGGTGCGCAGCTCGCCGTCCTCATCGGCGACGATGCTCGACCCGAGCTTGATGACTACGCGCTTCATCGAGAGGAGAGCGTAGATGGTGAGGACGATGCCGGGACGCGCGACCGGGTAGACCGATTCTTTGGATATACCGCGTGCCTATCGCACAACGTGTCCGGCGGCGCGTCGCGAGTGGGACCGCCTGCATGGCTGTGCGCGTGCCTGCGGTGCGGTCAGAGCGAGTCGTCCTCGGGATCGAGCTCGAAGGCGATGCCCGCAATCTCCAAATCGTCGCCCGCTTGGAAACCCTCGGCCTCGAGCGCCCGCATCACACCGATCTTGCGCAGGCGCCCCTCCAAGTAGGCCATCGCATCCTCGTTGTCGACGTCGTAGCGCGCCAGCAGGCGCTCAATGCCCTTGCCGGTCACGGTGAAGGCTCCGGGAGCCACCTGCTCGACGGTGAAACCGCCGGGACCAGAGGGGCGGAAGAGCATGTGCTCGGCCAGCTCGACCTCCTCGCCCGTTGTCTCTGTACGGAGCGGAGCGCTCTCGGAGCGTGGTTTACGGGGGTCGAATGCCGGGACCCGATAGAGCAACTCCGCCGAGAGCTCCGCGATCCCGGCGCCGGTGGCGCTGGAGGTCGCAAGCACGGGCACGGCGGGTCCGAGGCGCTGCGACCACTGCGCAACCACCTCGGCGGCACGCTCCGCAGGCACAAGGTCCGCCTTTGAGAGCACAAGCACACGTGGTAGGCGGACCAGACGCTCGTCGTGCGCCTCCAGCTCGCGCTCGATCGTGGAGTAGTTGAGGAGCGGGTCGGCGCCCTCCCCGGCAGTTAGCCCCGGCGCAATGTCAAGAACATGCA
>JBOGYB010000100.1:0-6264 GCA_050696555.1 Solirubrobacteraceae bacterium
CCACTGCGCTGACCCCTCGCGCGCAAGGAAGCATCCCCCTGCGCGTGCTCGCCGGAGTGGCCGGCGCGGCGATCGTCGTGGGGGTCGTGTGGTCGAACATCCTCGGCTACCACGACGTCTACCTCGCTCCCCGCGCGCAGTTCGCGGAGCTCGAGGAAATCGGCGAAGCGATCGCCGGGGAAGGGCCGACGCTGATGACCGACTACTCCCCCTATGGCGCAAGGCACTTCCTGCGCGAAGCCGAAGTCGAATCGGCCTCGGAGCTGCGCTCTCGGGTCGACCCACTGCTCTCCGGCCAACCACTCGCGAAGGCAACGACGGCGGACATCGACCAGTTCCAAACCCAACCGCTGCTCGTGTACCGCACACTCGTGCTACGGCGCTCACCCGTGGAGAGCCGCCCACCCTCCCCGTACACGCTGAAGCTGCGTGACCGCTACTGGGAAGTGTGGCAGCGCCCACTGCAGGCACACCCAACTGTGCTGCGCCACCTCCCGCTGGGCGGCACGGTCGAACCGGGCGGGGTGCCGTCGTGCACGGCCGTGGAGCGCCTAGCGCGCACCCCCGGCGCCACAAAGCTGATCGCTGCCCCCGCAAGCAACCCACTCGTGGTGGGTGCGGGCGAAGGCACCCACCCACCACACTGGTCGCACAACCACGAATACCTTTCGCTGAATGGCCCCGGCACGGCGCACCTCCCCGTCAACATCCCACAGGCGGGGCGCTATGAGCTGTGGCTGGGCGGCTCGATGTCGGGGCCGGTGAAGCTCACAGTCAACGGCACGGAAATCGACACCGTCCGCTATGAGCTGCAGGAGGACGGCCAGTACGTGCCGTTTGGGTCGATCGGCTTTGAACACGGCAAATACGAAGTGGGGATCGCCTACGACGGCGGTAACCTACGCCCAGGCAGCGGTGGCCCACCCGCGACGGTCGGCCCACTCATCCTCGAGCGCCTATCCCCCGAAGCCAAGCTCCTCGACGTCCCCCTCGCTGCCGCTCGCTCCCTGTGCGGCCGCACACTTGACTGGGTGGAGGCGGTAGGCGACTGAAGATCGGTAGTTGAACGGGGGGCGCGGACGGAGCCTCAAGCAGGCAAGGCCAACTCGCTCAGCTCGAGCACCTCGAGCATCGAGCGCAGGTCCCCGTCGCCGATTTCCCCACCGCGGCGCTCAGCCTCGAGCACCCATTCGAACATCACTACGAACGCCATCGGCGTATCGAGGTCGTTGGCAAGCGCGTCGCGGAACGCTTCGACGTGGTGGCGCATGTCGGGCGGGGAGGGTGTGTCGGGGGTGAGCTTGGACATCACCTCACGGATGCGCTGAGCGTGCTTTGAACCGGTCACCAGCCCGGTGTGTGCGTCCCCGAGTGGCAGCGAGTAATGGGTCCCGAGCAGATACAACGCAACCGCCGGATGGCCGAAAGTCTTCAATGCGTCGCTCAACAGGACGCGGTCCTCGGGCTCGGCAGGCGGCCACTCCCGCCCTTCACGGTCGGCGCCGAAGCAGACGTTCACCCAACGCTCGACATCCGAGCGGGAGATCTGCACCGCTCCCTCCTCCCCGTCATCGGCATGACCGTCACCGTCGGCAGACCCCTCGGGGTCCTCCTCCTCTTCGGAGAGTTCGTAGAGCGTGTCGTCCCCGGTGGGGGAGTCGAACAGGAACCTGGTGCCGAAGCCTTCGCGCTGGAGAAAGCGCTCGAGGAAGCTAAACAGCACGAACGGCCGTGTGGAGGTGACGTCGACCGCGCCTTCGTGACCGACAGGAGCCGTGCGAACCTCGACGCGTATCGCATCCCCAGCGGTCACCGGCACGAGTTCGCCGCTCAGCGAATCGTAAAGGCGTATTTCACGCACAGCGTAAGAGTACACCCGTCAGCACATCCTCGCGCAAACTCCCATGCTGCCGCACAGCTCGTACGAATCGAACTTTTCGCATGAGCCATGTGACCCGGCAACCACGTAGGTATCCCGGCGAAAAAGGTAGTGGGCCTCAGCGATGGAAGCCTCCCGCACGCGTACGTCTGCGCCTGCGACGCCTGCGGGCGCTGCGCCGCCCATGGACCCGCGCACAGGGAGCATCCTCGCAACGAATGTCCCACGCGGGCCTGCGTGGGGACGAGCTGCGGGGTGTCCCATCGCTTTGATACCAGTGCATCCATTGCCATCCGTAGCGACTGCGCCTACGCATCGCCGATCACCGCGTCCCGTCGTTTGACATCACGCCGGTGCCGACTCTTTCTGTGACGCCCATCTGTCCCATCCATCACGCACCGCTTCCTTCCGAGGGGGTCATCTTGTGCCGGCGCCAGGGTGCGCGTCTTCTTCAGGTCAGAGACACCCCGGCGCCGGACGGCCTGGAGGGCCGTGTGGTTCCTATCACGCACCACCAACTCACGCAAGCCGAATTCGTCAATTGTTTCCCACTTGGTCACGTCTCGATTGAGGGTGAAAACTCTCTACCTATGCGGTATTCCGTGTCTCTACGGTGTCTCTCACTCACGCGTCGCATTCGCTATCCTCGGTCTCATCCTCTTCGATACCGAGTAGCCGGATGACAACCAACCTTTTTGACTATTTCGAGGCAGTGTCGGAGCCGGGTTCCGTTGCGCCGTGGGCAGCACGCGCGCCGCGGATTCCCAACGGACGCTTCGATATCAAGCTCGTACCACGGGCCCCCGACTGGCAGAAAGATGCCTCCTCGCTGGAGGCACTGGAGCGAGCCGAAGCCGAGCCGTGGGCGGACACGGTGACACGCAACGAGGGCGACGTGGAGCTGCGCTTGAGCGACAGTTGGATCGAGACCACCGGCGCAGCCCTGGAGGCGGGCGGGGGCGCGGAAGCCACGCTCGCCGACCTCGTGCGGGGGGAGCGCTACGCGGTGCAGTTCTGGGACGCCAACGCCACCAAGGCGCTGCACGTGGGGCATCTACGCAACCTCGCGATCGGCAACGCCCTCGCGGCCGCGCTCGAACAGGGAGGCGGGGAGGTGGAGCGGCGCTCGATCATCTCCGACGCGGGCCGCTCGATGGGTGAGGCGATGGGAGGGATCATCCGCAGCGGCAAGCACACCCAATCCTGGCCCGACGGAGACCAGAAGGCCGACCACTTCGTGGGGCTCTGCTACGCCGACTACGTCGCCGCGGGGGGCTTCTCCGAAAACGGGGGCGACGAGCGCGAGGACTCGTTGACCCGTGAGCTGCGCATGCAGAACGACGCCGCCGACGAGCTGCTCAAACGCGTCATGTTGGGCGAGGCAGAGGCGCTCGAGCTGTGGTTCAAGACGCGCGCGTGGGTGATCTCCGGGCAGCGCAAGACGCTGGCACGCCTGGGCGTGGCGTTCGACCGGGTGTTCTTCGAGTCCGATTTCCTCGACGACGGCCACGAGCTGACCGCCAGGGGCCTGCGAGAAGGAAAGCTTCAACTACGCGAGGACGGCGTCGTGATCTACGCCACCGGCGTCGAGGACCTGGAAGAGATGCCCCTGCTCAGATCCGACGGGCAGACCACTCAGCACATGCGCGCCGTCTCCTACTGGATGGGCGCCCCAGGTCTAGAGGGTGTCACCACGCTTCAGATCTGCGGCACCGAGTGGGTCTCGCACGCCACCTGCATCCGGCTACTGATGGACGAGTTGACCCCTGCGGAGAACGGTGCAGCAAGTAGAGGCATCCATCCCACCCACGACATCTTCCACGGCATGGTCGCTCAGCAGAAGCGCGCCGTCAGCTCGAGCGACGAGGGTGGGCTCCTGATCGACGATTTGATCGAGTGGGTGGAGTCGCAAGTGGACGCCAACCCGGCGATGCACGAGATCAAGCGCATGCACCCCGCCCCCGAACGGATCCCCGCGCAGGTGGCGCTCGGGTACTTCCTCCCCTACCCCGTCACCCCACGCGTGGAATTCGACACCGACAAGCTCCTGCAGGGCCGCGAGTCACTGGGTTGGGATCTCGTCGCCGCGCGCTCCCACCGCGGCACACTTGCCACCACACCAGGGCACCGCCCCGCCGAAGACCCCGACTACCGCTGCGCGGTGGTGCAGTCGGAGATCTACCGCCGCCACCTACGCCTCGCGGTGGAGCGCTACGACGTCACCCCCCTCGCGCTCTATCTACGCCACCTCGCGCGCTGGTACATGGAAAGCGAACGCTCCTCCCACGTGGAGCGGGTGATCCACACGCTGCTCGACCGCTCCGCCCGCGGACTGGGACTCGAAGCGGGGCGCTGATGACAACGCTCCTCGTAGACAACTACGACTCCTACACCTACAACGTCTTCCACCTGCTCGCCGCCGCCTCCGGCGAGGAGCCGATCGTGGTGCAGAACGACATGGTCTCCTGGCGGGCCCTCTCGCGCTGGGACTTCGACGCGATCGTCCTCTCCCCCGGCCCCGGCCGCCCGGAGCGGTGGCACGACTTCGGCGTGTGCGCCGACATCCTGCGCTTCTCCGAGGTCCCCGTGCTCGGCGTCTGCCTCGGCCACCAGGGCCTAGGACACGTGCTGAAAGCGACGGTCACCTACGCCCCGATGGTCATGCACGGCCGCCTCTCCGCGGTCAAGCACACGGGCGAGGGCCTGTTCGCGGGCATCCCCCAGGACTTCGAGGTGGTGCGCTACCACTCGCTCGCCGTCTCCGGCTCGCTCGGCGAGGAGGGCCGCGAGATCGCTTGGACCCCCGACGGGGTGGTGATGGGCATAGAACACACCTCCCGTCCACTGTGGGGGGTGCAGTTTCACCCCGAGTCGATCTGCACCGAATACGGGCACCGCTTGTTCGAGAACTTCTACCACCTCGCCCAGGAGCACAAGCCGGCGCACACGGAGCGACTCAAACGCCCGAGCGTCCCCCCCAGGCGCTGTCGCAAGCGCGGCGCCGGCGAGGCGAACGCACGCATCCATGTGCGCGAGTTCGTGGGCGAGGCAAACGCCGAGCTCCTGTTCGAACGCCTCTTCGGCCAAGAGGAGCACGCCTTCTGGCTCGATTCCGCCGAGCACCCCACCCAGCTCGGACAGTGCTCCTACCTCGGCTCCTCGCTCGGCGAGCACCGCGTGGTGCTCGAATACGACGTGGAGTCGGGCCTGCTCACCCGCCACGACGCACACGGGCAGTCCACCAGCAACGAGTCGATCTTCCAAGCCCTCGACCGGGAGATCGAGGCCCTCTCGACGGACTCGCCGCAAACCCCTCCCCGCGGCCTCGCGGGCGGGTTCGTGGGGTATCTGGGCTACGAGCTGAAGGCCGACTGCGGGGCCTCGAACACCCACCGCTCCGACATGCCCGACGCGGTGCAGCTGTTCGCGAACCGCATGATCGCGATCGACCACGCGTCGTTGCGCACATACGCGATCGCCGTGGCCGTCGGCGAGGAGCCCGACGCCAAGCGTTGGCTCGAGCAGGTGGAGCCCACGATCCGCGAGGCCCTCACGCCTGCGCCACCCGCCGAGGACACGCCATCCGGCACGAACGAGGGTCCCCCAAACGGGAAAGTCATATTTCGCGTGGGCCGTGGCCGCGAGCAGTACCTGGCGGACATCGCCCGCTGTCACTCCGCGCTCGCCGCGGGGGAGTCATACGAGGTTTGCCTCACCGACCAGATCCACACCGACGCCTCCCCCGACCCGTGGCACCTCTACAAAGGGCTCCGTCGCTCGAACCCCGCGCCCTTTGCCGCTTTTTTGAAGTTGGGGGAGAACGCGATCGTGAGCTCCTCCCCCGAGCGCTTCCTCTCGGTCGACCGGGAGCGCAAGGTGATGGCGCGTCCGATCAAGGGCACCGCCCCCCGCTCTGAGGATCCCCTCCAGGACCAGGCCACCCGCCAGGAGTTGCAGGAGGACGAAAAGACGTTCGCCGAGCACCTGATGATCGTGGATCTGCTGCGCAACGACCTCGGGAGGGTGTGCGAGGTGGACACGGTGCGTGTCCCCGAACTGATGGTGATCGAGCAGTACGCCACCGTCCACCAGATGATCTCCAACATCGTCGGCACGGTGGAGGCGGGGAAGTCCGCCATCGACTGCGTCCGCGCCTGCTTCCCCGGCGGCTCGATGACGGGCGCCCCGAAGCTCCGCACGATGGAGATCATCGACGACATCGAGCGCGAGGCCCGCGGTGTCTACTCGGGCGCCATCGGCTGGTTCGGCCTCGACGGCACGGTCGATTTGAGCATCGTGATCCGCACGATCGTGATGAGGGCCCACCCACCCGGCGGGGGCGCCACCATTGGCGCGGGCGGCGCCATCGTGATGCAATCCGACCC
>JBOGYB010000101.1:0-6246 GCA_050696555.1 Solirubrobacteraceae bacterium
ACGTCGACCTCGCACTCCAACATCACCCCACGTAGCTCCTGATAGAGCTCGCCGGCCTCCACCTGGAGGGTGGCACGGGGATCGCGCTCGAGGTTGCGCACCTTCTGGGAGGCCGCGTACGTCCACGCCCAGATCCGCACACCGAGCGCCCCGTCGGCGCCCTGCGCGCCGGTAGGAGTATCCACGCGGGCCTCATTCGCGTTGGGGGGCGCATCGCGCAGCACATACCAGAGCGGCATCAGATGCGGCCACCCCCGAGGTCCGGCGGTAGCGCAGGTGACGGTGCGTTCTTCTGCCAGGAACGAAGCCGCCTCGGCCTCGCTCATCTTGATCAGCTCACGGCGGCTCACGAAACGCCGGCCGGCGCTGAGCGGTCGGCGTGCAGGCGTTGTGCGGCGGCGAGCACCGCCTCGCGCGCGTCCTCGGGCTCGATCACAGCCGCGTCCCCCGCCTCCTTGAGCACCTCCCGCACAAGCCAGTCCACACCCGCGAAGCTCAGCTCTACGACGATCGCCCCGTCCGCCAGCTCCTCGCTGACGCGACGCTGCTCTCGTGCCCACCGCGCCCGCTCGGGAGAGACCCATACTCGGGCGGTGCGCGAGGCCTCCACCTCGCCGGTGCGCATCCACCCGTCCACCTCGGCGGCCGGATCCACCTCAGATCGCGCCTGAAACGTCTCGTCGGTCACGTGGGCACGTCTGATGCGGTCGAGGCGGAAGTGGCGCATCTCATGCTTGTCGGGATCGAAGGACGCGACATACCAACCCTCGCGGCCGTTGGTGAGCGCGTACGGCTCGACCCGCCTCAGCGAGAACTCGTCCTCGTTCTCCTTGTAATAGTCGAGCTCCACGAGCTTACGCTCGACGATCGCGCGCGACACCGTCCGCGCAACCTCCGAGTCGTCGCTCGTGGCGTGTGCCACCTGCAGTCCCTGTTCCATCGGGTCCTCGCCAAGCGCCGCCACGATCTTCTCGCGTGCACTCGAAAGCGATCCCTCGGGGACGTGCTCCCCGATCAGGTCGATCGCGGCGACAAGCGCCTTGGCCTCCACCGGGAGCAACCTGGCGGGGCGGTCGAAGTTGTCGCTGTAGGGCTCGGGATCGACGTCGATCTCCCCCTCCTCCTCGAGGATTTCGGCGTACAGCACGTAGGAGCCGCCGCCGAAGTTCACGACGTTGAGCACGTTTATGTCCTCGCGCAGCTCTTCGTCTGAGAGCTGCAACTGCTCGCGTAGCTCTGCGATGTTGAGGCGCTCGCTGCGCCTACCGGCGTGGATGAGGATGCTCGCAAGGGTCACAAGCCGCGCGAAGCGCTCGGGGCGGATAGCGGCGTCGGGGCTTGCCTCACGCTCCGCCGCGGCCGCCCTGCGACCGGCGCGTGCGGTCGATCCCCCTACGCTCGTGGGCTCATCAACGGGCGGAGCCGCCTCGGCAAGTTCCAGCGCCTCGGAGTGGTGCTCCTCGATCGTCGCCACACGTCGACCGAGTTCCTCGACGAGCTCAGGCGGTCCGAGCAGGCGTGCCTGCTCGGAGAGGCCCAATACCCAAGAGATGAGCATCCTGGGGCTCGAGTAGCTGGTGCGCAGCAACCTGTCGCCCTCGCTCCACCCCCGGCCCTCGGCGGCACCAATCTCCCCGTAGCGGCCGAAGTGACGTTCGATCTGCCAGGCGATGCGCTCGGATATCAACACCTCGGCGACACCCACGTCCTCGCCAAGCTGCCACTCGGCGCGGTTGGCGTACGCGCGGGGGTCGAAGTCGGCGGGCCGCCTGAAATCGTGCTCTGCCTTCGTCGCGTAGGACACCTTGCCGCGGATGCGAGTGAGGCGGAACACGCGGATCGCTCCGCGCTCGTGGGCGTACCCGAGCAGGTAGAACTCCCCGCCCTGGAAGAGCAGGTGGTAGGGGTCTACGCGGCGAGACCCCACCTCGTCGCGCGCCATCGTGTAGTAGTCGAACGTGATTGTCTTGTTGCGGAAGATCGCGGTCTCGATCTTGGCCAGGCGCACCGACAGCTCGTGGCCGCCGGCGGAGGCGGTTATCCCTAGTACCACCGACTGCTGCTCAGGCGCCCGCAGCGGGCTCGGCCGACCCCAGGTGATCTGTTGCAGCGCCAAGCGCAGTGGCTCGGCGTAGGCAAATTCCCCGTCAAGCAGCTGTAGCGCCGTCTGCAGCGCAGCCAGCTCTTCGTCTGAGAACTCGATCGCGGGCAGATGGAAGTTCTCGGGGCGTAGCGAATAGTTCTCCTGCTCTGCCGCCCCATCCGCCGGCCGATCGACGGTGAGCTGGATGCGCAGCGACTCGAGCTCGGAGCGATCGGCGTAGAAGCGCCGCGCGAACGCGTCCTCGTTCATGCCGCTGTACCCCTCAACGTCGCGCCGTATCTCAAGCGCCGTCACCGGCCGTCGCTCGGCCATCAGGTATGAGATCAGCGACAGCTGGCGGATTAGCTTCTCTGTGTCCTTAGCCATCGGGTTAGAACCATAGAACCCGGCGGCGAGACGTATTCGCGTGGGTGCCCCCCCGCTCGCTATTTGCGACTTTTAGAGGGGTGTCTTACGACACTATGTCTCAGGCGGCTTCGCGGGCCGGCTCTTCGGGCCGGCGCGGCGTCTCCTCGGCGCCGAACCACGCGCCTGAGCCGATCGCGCGGTCGAAGCTCGACCAACGTGCTCCGGGGGGGAGCTCCTTCTCGATCCGGTCGAAGCTGCCGAGCCGCCCACCGAGGTTGTCGATCATGTGCACGAGGGTTGCCTCGCGCGTGCAGGGGATCACCGGGCTACCGTGCTCGAGCGAGCCGTGATGGGAGAGGATGATGTGGAGCACCGCCCACGCCAACCCCTCCGGGAAGCCCTCGATGTCCTCGATGGTGCGACGAATCCGGTAGTACCCCAGCGGGATCTCACCGTGCAGCCGACCGAGGTCGGTGAGGTCGATGCTCTGTGGATCGTCCGTATAGGCATCGAGCTTGCCGATGTCGTGCAGCAAAGCGCCCGTCACCGCAACGTCGCGGTCGATGCCGGGAAAGGTGGCCGATATGGCGCTCACGCCTTGAGCCACACCGAGACAGTGCTCCAGCAGCCCGTGACGGTAGGCCTGGTGGTAGTACTTGGCCGCCGGAGCCACCCTGTAGTCGGCCCATAGAGACGACTCCTCGCCAAATACCCGGTCGAGCAACACGGCTAGATGTGGGTTGCGAACCGTCGCCACGAGCTCGCGCAGGTCGACCTCCATCTGCTCGGAGGTGCGCGCGGGGCCGTCGAGCAGGTCGTCGAGCGAGAAGCTCCCGGGAGCCGCCGGCGAGAGCGAGCGAAGGTTTATCTGTGGACCGAAGCGTGGATGAACGTTGTAGCGACCGCACACGTGCACCGGCGCACCCGCGGGCGCCAGTCGTTCGGCCTCCACGATGTCCTCCCACACCATCGCCACAACCGCGCCGGTGCGATCGCCCAGCTGCAAGCGCAGGTAGTCGCCTCCGTCTCTTCGGGAGCGACGCTCGCTTGCGCGCACCAACAAGACCTGATCGACCTCGGTGCCATCTGAGAGCTCATTAACGAGCATAGATTGAAGGTAGAGGCGAGGGCGGACGGCATGCGACCGATCCCGGACACACGTAGTCCCAAATGTCTAATGGTGACCGCTCGATTTGTCCATCGAAACTATGGACGTTTCTTGCTGCCTGACCTAATCTGTCTAGTTGTGTAGGGAATAGTTTCAAGGCTTGTGTAGCAAGCAGTTTCAAGTTTTGTGTAGAGACTGTTTTCCACGGAGGGTCGCCTCCACGACCATGGAGACCGGGACGATGACAACAGACAGCACAGGAAGAATCAGAGTGATCAGCTGGAACGTAAACGGGGTTCGCGCACGCATGCCACGCCTGGCCGAAATGCTCCGCAGAGAGCGCCCAGACATGGTGTGCCTGCAGGAGACCCGCTGTCCGTTCCGCCACTTTCCTCACGAGCGCCTCGGGGAGCTCGGCTACCGCGCACAGCACAGCCCCGGCCGTCGCAACGGCGGCGTGGCGATCCTGGTGCGCTCCGACCATCGTGTCACCCATCGCTGCATGTCACTCGACCACCGTCACGATCTCGCCGCGGGACGGTGGCTCGAGACGACATGCGCCGGTTTGACTATCGGCTCGGTATACGTACCGGCAGGCCCCACCCGCGAGGAACTCGACGACACCGGCAAGCTCGCTTTCCTGGAGGCAGTCGCCAACCAGGCCTGTCGCGATCACTACCACCCACTGCTGATCGCCGGAGACTTCAATGTCGCACCATCCGACCGCGACGTGTATGAGCCCACATGGCTCGAGGGCTCCTACCACACCGCCGCCGCCGAGCGTGAGGACTTGCGCCAAATCCTGCGCGGGGGGGAGCTTGTTGACGTCTATCGCCACCTACACCCCGACGATCACGGCTACACATGCTGGGATCAGCGCGAGGGCCACTATGCCCGCGACTACGGCCTGCGCATCGACCTTGCCCTGGCCAGCAGCCGCCTAGCCGAGCACATCACACGCTGCGAGGTAAAGCACGCCTACCGGCAAGGACGCCGCCCATCCAACCACGCGCCACTGGAAATCGAACTCGAGGGTCTACAACACTGCGACGACTGTGAGGAGAGCGCAATTGCAGCCTAGAGCGACAAGACACAGCAAGACCACCGCGGCGGGACGTGAGTGGGCAGCGACGCTCGCACTGGTCGCCCACTACCACCGCGAGCTGCGTATCGGGCGCAAATCTCTCTCACCGGGTGAAAGGCGGGTGAGCGATCACCCTCCGACGCTCCCCGCCTGCACCCACCTCGACCGAGGCGGCGCGTTTGCGCCGGCAACCATCTAGCCCGGAGACCGCAGGCCGGACAGGGCCCGCTGCTACACGGCGGCGGGCTCCTACGGCTCCAGCCGGTTGGGTCCCCGGTAAAGAAACGTGACCTCACGGACATTGTCTTGACCCAGCATCTGCATCAGAAGCCGAGTGAGGCCAAAGCCGAATCCGCCATGCGGGGGGGCGCCGTAGCGGAAGAAGTCGAGGTAGTACTGGATCGGCGCGATCTCCACGTCCTTCTCACGCGCCTGGGCGAGGAGCTGCTCGTAGCGGTGCTCGCGTTGGGCCCCGGTGGTGAGCTCGACCCCACGCCAGAGCAGGTCGAAGCTCTTGGTGAGGGTTGGCTGATCCTCATGGCGCATGTGGTAGAAGGGCCTCACCGAGGTGGGGTAGTCGCAGACGAACACGAACTCGCTGCCTGACTGCTCGGCGACGATCGCCGACAGCGCACGCTCGCTCGGGGGGTCTAGATCGTGGTCGGGGCCCGGCACATCGTGACCGTTGGCGCGCAGCAGGTCCTTCGCCGCTTCGAGCGTCATCCGTGGGAAGGGAAGGGTTGGCGCCTCCACAATCGTGCCAAACGTCTCTGAGATCTGCTCACCGTGGGTGGCGGCAACGACCCCCAAGACGTGCGCCAGCCAGCGCTCCTCGAACGCCATCACATCCTCGTGCGAATCGATCCACGAGATCTCCACATCCACACTCGTGAACTCGGTGTCGTGGCGTGAGGTGAACGATGGATTGGCGCGGAACACCGGGCCGATCTCGAACACCTTGCCGAACCCTCCCGCCATCGCCATCTGCTTGTAGAACTGCGGCGATTGCGCGAGGTAGGCGGTACGCTCGAAGTAATCCATCTTGAACAACTCCGCGCCCGACTCGCTCGCCGAGCCCATCGTCTTCGGCGTGTGTATCTCGATGAACCCCTGCTCGCGCCAGTACTCGCGCATCGCGTGCTCCACCGTGGTTTGCACCTCGAAGATCAAGCGCCGGTCGGGGCGACGCAGATCGAGATAGCGCCAGTCGATGCGCTTATCGAGCGCCGACTCCGCCGTTACCGGCAGTTCGGGCTCGGCCGGCGACTCGACTGTGAGAGACGCAAGACGGATCTCAAGCCCCCCAAGCTTCACCCGCTCGTCCTCCACCACCAGACCACGGACCGTCACCGCCGACTCGGGGGTGAGCGCCGAAATCGTCTCGTTGAGCTCGCTCGGCGGGTCATCCTTGTCGATTATCAGCTGCGCAAGACCAGTTTCGTCGCGCACCACCACGAACTGCATGCGCTTTTGGTCACGCACCGCGTTGACCCACCCACGCAGCTCAACCGTCTCGTCGAGATGGGATTTGAGATCGGCTACAGCAGTGCGCGCCACGGGACGGGCAATGCTATTGCAGCGCGATCCCCATCGGTCTGGTGG
>JBOGYB010000102.1:0-6222 GCA_050696555.1 Solirubrobacteraceae bacterium
GACCGACCCCGAGCAGCACAAGCACAAGGGTTTGACGATGTTCATCCTCCCGATGGACGCCCCCGGTGTGACGGTGCGGGGGTTGCGCCAGATCTCCGGTGAGGCGGAGTTCAACGAGGTGTTCCTCGACGACGTGGAGCTCCCCGCCGACGCGGTAGTCGGCGGTGTGGGCAACGGTTGGGGGACAGCCCTCACGACGCTGATGTTCGAGCGCGTGACGATCGGCCTCGGCGGGGAGGGACTCGGGTACAACTCCGTGCGCTTCGCCAAGGGGATCGCCTCTGATGCTCACGGCAGGCGCGACCAGGAGGTACGCAAGGAGCTCGGTGAGATCGCAAGCGAACTGCTGGCGGTGAGGTTCACCGGCTACCGCACGCTCACGGCGCTGCAGAAAGGCCAGATCCCCGGCCCGGAGGCGGGTTTGGCGAAGGTGACGATCGTCAACGGAGCCATCAAAGCAGGGGACCTGATCGCCGACGTGCTAGGTCCCGACGCGCTCGATGAGGGCAGCGAGTGGGCGTACATGATCTCCTTCCTCCCCGGCTTGAAGTCGGCGGGGGGGACCGAAGAGATCCTGCGCAACACGATCGGAGAGCGTGTGCTGGGGCTACCCCCCGAGCCGCGCCTTGACAAGGGAATCCCATTTTCGGAGCTGCGCTCCAAGGAAGGGGCGGCGGCATGAATCTCGCACTCTCAGACGAGCAGGAGTTCCTGCGCGAGGCGGCCCGTGGGACGCTCTCACGCACGAAGACGCTGGAGGTGGCGAGGGCGGCGCTCGATGGCGATGAGAAAGCGCTGCCCGATCTGTGGCCCACCGCGTGTGAAGCAGGTTGGCCCGGACTGTTGATCGACGAGGCTCATGGCGGCGCGGGGTTGGATGCGTTCGACGCGATGCTCGTCTTGGGGGAGTGCGGGCGCGTACTCGCTGCGATACCCCTGCTGGGGCACCTCCCGGCGAGCGCCATCCTCGGCGACTCCCCCAACGCCGGAGGGCTGTTGGGGCCGCTCTCCAGTGGCGAGCGCAGGGCGGCGTATCTGCCTACCATGCCCCCTGGGGACCTCTCGGATGAATGGACCGTGGATGCACCTCATGGGAGCACCCGCCCATCCGCTCCGGTGGCGACACGGGAGGGCGATGGGGCGATTGTGAGCGGCAAGATCGCTTTCGTGCCGGATGCCCCGGGCGCAGATATGCTCGTGGGTGTTGCACTGCTCGATGGCAAGCCTGTGGGGATCGCTGTGGAGGCGTCGGCAGCAGGAGCGTCCGTTGAAGAGGTGCACCGTTACGACGCCACCCGCTCGCTGGGGCATGTGACGCTCGACAAAGCAAGCGCCACGCTGCTCGACGCGAACGAGGAGTCACTCGCCGGCGCTTGGCATCTGGCACAGGCGTTGATCGCCGCCGAGTCGCTCGGTAGCGTGGAGACGGCGCTGGAGGTGTCGGTGGCGTACGCGAAGGAGCGCTTCACGTTCGGCCGCGCGATCGGGTCATACCAGGCGGTGAAGCACTCTCTCACTGAGGTGCTACGCCAGTTGGAGAACGGCCGCTCGCTGCTCTACTACGCGGGTTGGTCACGCAAAGGAGCACCCGAGGAGTTCCCGCTCGCCGCGAGCGCCGCTCGCTCGGTGGCGGGCAGGGCACTCGACCACGGTGCGCGCACGATGATCTCGGTGCACGGGGGGATCGGGGCGACCTGGGAGCACGACGCACCGCTGTTCTTCCGCCGCGCCCAGCTCTCGCGCCGCTTGCTCGGGGGTACCGGCGCCGCGAGCGACCGCGTCGCGGGCGAGCTCATCGCCCAGGCCGACGCCGCGTAACTCGCTGGACAACCCGGCCGGCTTAGCCGGTCGGGTTGTGTTAGTGGAGGGGTTTGTGGCCCCCGCCCGGCTTCTTCGCCAGGCGGGGTGTGGCAGCCGTTTTCGCGGTTTCGAAAGAGGCCGCCACCGGCGCACCGTAGGCGGCGTGGACGGCTTCCACCAGGGAGGTTTCGATACCGCAGTTGATGCAGAAACCGTGCTGCGACCATCCGATCGCGCGGGCAAGCACCTGATCGGCGTAGGTGACTCCGGTTGGATCGTGGCCGTAGTAGTCATAGGCGGCGCCCCAGGCTGCCGCGTCAAGCGAAAGACCCGCGCCGTCTGAGGAGAGCAGGTGGGCGGCAGCCATGATCGAGTCGAAGTCGTCGTAGATCGAGGGGTGCTCGACGGTGCGGTGACCGTAGAAGGAGGGCCGCTTGCCGTAGCGGTAGGAGTTGCTCATCGACGCCCAGGTTGAACCGGTTCCCCCGGGCAGGCCCCCGTTCTTGACGTTGAACTGCATCGGTCCCCCACAACACCCGGCGAAGTTGAGGCCCTTATAGGTGGAAGGGGCGGTAGAGAAGGCCGTCTCCTGCTTGTGGACGGAGGCAATCAGCAACCAGTTGACACTGAACGTGCGCTGGGCGACCGTGTACACCGGGTAGAAGGACTGCATCCAGCGGTTGGCGATGTGGGTGCTCGTTTGCGCCTCATATGTCGCGAAGTCGCGGCGGGTCTCGAGAGTGGAGGGATCGTTGACGATCGCCTGGTGACTCGCACCGCCGTTGTCATCGGCAGGGGTCGTGGCGGTTGTCGTTGGTGTGACAGACGCCACCGGAGTGGGCGTGACCGCAAGCACAGGGGGCGACCCTGGGCTCGTGTGTGAGATGCTCCCGACAACCCCGGTCAACGTGAGCGTGAGCACGGCAACGCCCAGTACACCGAGGCCCAGAGCGGCAGCCCATGCTCCGCGCTCAGAGCCCGGTTGAGGGACGTTGGCGTCGAGGGTTCCTTCGAGATCGCGCGCGCTCATGGGCTCCAGGTTGACACGAACGGCACGCGCACGCCGCCGGTGGGCATTTCCTCACGCGGGCGCGAGAGCGCCCATCTTCGCGGAGAGCGAGTCGAGCAACTCGCTGAAAGAGGCTTCGAACTTCTCGACACCCTCGCGCTCGAGGGTGTCGGTGACGTCGTCGTAGTCCACCCCTGCGGCGGCAAGATCATCAAACACCACCTGCGCCTCGGCGAGGCCCTCTTGGAGCGTGGGACGGGGGGAGCCATGGTCCTGGAAGGCCCTCACGGTCTCCTCGGGCATCGTGTTGATCGTGTCGGGGCCGATCAGCTCATCCACATAGATCGTGTCGGGATAGGAGGGGTTCTTCGTGGAGGTGGACGCCCACAGCACCCTCTGCGGCGTGGCACCCTTGCCGGCCAGGTACTCCCAGCGGGGACCTTGGAAGGTATGCTGGTAGTGGCGATAGGCGAGCTTTGCGTTGGCGACCGCAAGCCGACCCTTGAGCGCGTCGTGAGCACCGCTCTCGTCGAGACGGCGATCGGCCTCGGTGTCGATGCGCGAAACGAAGAAGCTCGCCACGGAGTGGACCTTGCGCGGGTCCCCCCCCTCGGCGATCAAGCGCTCCAGACCGCGGATGTATGACTCGGCGACCTCCGCGTAGCGTTTCAACGAGAAGATCAAAGTGATGTTGATCGAGTGCCCCTTGGAGATGACATCCTCGATGGCGGCAAGCCCTGGCTTGGTGGCGGGGATCTTGACCAGCAGGTTGGGGCGGTCGACTGCCTTATGCAACCGCATCGCCTCGCGGAAGGTCCTCAGGGAGTCGTAGGCCAGACGGGGGTCCACCTCGATCGAGACATACCCATCGCGCCCCAAACCCTCCTCCCAGGTGGGACGGAAGACGTCGCACGCCTCGCGAATGTCCTGCTCGGCAAGCTCCCAGAAGACCTCCTCGGCGTTCGCGGTGCCCAGCTCGCGCAACTGCTCGTCATAGGCGTCGCCCGCGCTCATTGCCTTCTGGAAGATGGTGGGGTTCGACGTCGCCCCCACTACCGCGTCGTCGTCGATCAGCTGCTGCAGGTGAGGACCGCGAATCCACTCGCGCGAGAGCGAGTCGATCCACACGCTCTGGCCCAGTGCGGAGAGCCGGTGTAGTGGGGAGGGAGTTGAGGACATACCGTCAGCCTAGGAGATCGAGCGCGGTGGGACGGTGTGGCGAGGATGAACCATGGCGAGATCTCAGCCTACGCGTTCGAGCAGCGCACGCGCGCGGGTAGCAATCGAGTCAGCGGCAAAGCCGTATTCCTTCAACACCGTGCCCCCCGGGGCAGAGGCGCCGAAACGATCTATCCCCACCACGTCTCCGGAGTCCCCTACCCACTTCCACCAGCTCATGCTCGCCCCCGCCTCGACTGCCAGACGGGCGGGAACATTGCGGGGGATAACACTCTCACGGTAATCGGCGGGCTGCGCTTCGAAGAGCTCCATGCAGGGCATCGACACCACTCGCACACGTGTACCGTGGGCGGCGATGTCGCGCGCGGCCTCGAGCGTGGGCGCAACCTCGCTGCCGGTGGCAATCATCACGAGTTGGCGGGCGCCGGCTTCGGTACTCGGCACGACCACCCCTCCCTCGCCTATATCCCGACTGCGCTCGACCCGACCGGGAGGAACACCCCCGCCAAGCCCTCCCGGGGACTCCCACAACACATACCCCCCGCGCTCCAACCCCTCGGCGGCGGCGACCTCGGTGCGATCGAGCACAGGAAGATTCTGGCGCGAGAGCAGCAGCGCCACTGGACCATCCTCGCGCTCCACCCCCACCCGCCAGGCGACGACGGTCTCGTTGGCGTCGGCCGGACGTATCACCCACAGATGGGGGATCGCCCGCAACGCCGCGTAGTGCTCCACCGGCTGGTGGGTGGGACCGTCCTCACCGACCGCGACGGAATCGTGCGTCCACACCCACATGACCGGCAGCGACATGAGCGCCGAGAGACGCACCGATGGGCGCATGTAGTCGGAGAAGATGAGGAACGTGGAGCCATACGGCCTCACCATCCCCCCGTGGGCGGCCAGCCCGTTGACGATCGCCCCCATCGCGTGCTCGCGGATGCCGAACGGGATGTTGCGGCCGGTGTGCACCCGCGAGTACTCCCCCGCGCCGTCGAACACGGTCTTGGTGGACTCCACCAGGTCGGCCGCGCCGCCCGCCATCGTGGGGGCGAAGGGATTGAGCGCCGCCATCACCTTCTGCCCCGCCGAGCGGGTTGCGATCTGCTCGCCGGCGGCGAACAGGGGGAGCGCCTCCTTCCAGCCGTCGACCAAACGCCCCGACCAGGCCCGGTCCCATTCTTCGGCCAGCTCGGGGTAGCGCTCGCGCCACTCCCGCTCGCGCCCTTCCCAATCTTCCTGAGAGGATGCGCCCGATTCGCGCAGCGACATGTGCTCGTACACGCGCCCATCCACGTGGAAGTGGACGTCGGGGTCGAAGCCCATCACAACCTTGGTCGCACGCACCTCCTCCTCGCCGAGTGGGGCGCCGTGGGCTTTGGCGGTGTCCACCGCGTTGGGGGCGGGGTAGCCGATGTGCGAGCGCACAGAGATGAACGAGGGCCGCTCCGTTTCCTTACGTGCGGCCAGCAGAGCGTCATACAGCGCCTGGGTGTCCTCGGAGTCTTCCACCCGCTGCACGTGCCACCCATCGGCGTGCATGCGCGCGATGTGGTTCTCGGTGTCGAAGGAGATCGAGGTGGTGCCGTCGATCGTGATGCGGTTGTCGTCGTAGCACACGATCAACTTGCCCAACCCGAAGTGACCGGCGATGGAGGCCGCTTCCTGGGAGACGCCCTCCATCATGTCCCCGTCGGAGCAGATCGCGTAGGTGTGGTGGTCCACCACCTCATATCCGGGGCGGTTGAAGCGCTCGGCGAGGAAGCGCTCGGCCATCGTCATACCCACGGCGTTGGAGACCCCCTGGCCGAGCGGCCCGGTAGTGACCTCGACGCCGGCGGTGTGCCCGCGCTCGGGATGGCCGGGGGTGCGCGACTCCCACTGACGGAAGCCCTTGAGATCATCTAGCGAGAGGTCAAAGCCGCAGAGGTGGGTGAGGGCGTATTGGAGTACACATGCGTGGCCGGCGCTCAGCACGAAACGATCGCGGTCGCGCCAGTGGGTGTCGGCCGGGTTCAAGCGCATCACGTGGCGATAGAGCGTGTAGGCGAGTGGAGCGAGCGCCATCGCCGTGCCGGCATGCCCGGCGTTTGCCTTCTGAACGGCATCCATCGCCAGGCCGCGGATGGTGTCGATCGAGAGGGTGCGGATATCGCGCTCGCCGTCAGGCAACCCGGCTGGGCGCGCGATGCTCGACTCGGGGGTCGTAGCCACCATAGGTTGCGATCCTACCGGCG